>NZ_JBAMMY010000160.1:0-35293 GCF_051233685.1 Desulfobacterium sp. N47 | reverse complement strand
GAGGGAATCAACAGCCTTATCCAAGCAGCTAAAGCCAAGGCCAGGGGATACAGGACCATCAAAAACCTGATCACCATGATCTACCTCATTGGTGGCAAACTCGAATTCAGGTTACCCACATGAAATAGCGAGGAACCATTTGAGTTATATTTTCCTGTAACAAGAGATAAAATATCAAATAAAATCTTGTCTGTACCCATCGAAGAATTAAAAGGAAACGGGGAATCGATTTTAGTTGTTGATGATGTTGAAAGCCAGAGAGAAATATCCTGTAAGATGCTGGATGTACTTGGATATAAAACTAAAGCCATATCCGGTGGAAAAGAAGCCGTAGACTATTTAAAAGAAAACAAAGCGGATTTAATATTGCTTGATGATTATGGATCCTGGTATAAATGGTCGGGAGACATATGAGAAGATTATAGAAATTCATCCGGGACAAAAAGCTGTGATAGTAAGCGGGTTTTCCGAAACGGATGAGATGAAGGCAGCCCAGAAATTAGGCGCCGGAGAATATATAAAAAAACCGTTGACCTTATAAAAGATAGGTCTGGCAATTAAAGCGGAACTCAGGAAATAGTTGTTTGGCCGTTTGATTTTCAGGGATATGGCATTTGTTAATTCACTTCCGATAATCGTTTTTATAGGATTAACCGCTGTAAATTGAAAGCATCAGGTTAAACATTTAAGGATTTTAGTTCTGCATGCGGTTACCCTGATCGAATGGGTATACACTATTGACGACAGGGGGCAAATCCGTTAAATATTATAAATATGTGTAAATAATTAATGCATGACTAATATATCAGAGGGTAGTGCCATGGATAACTTAGAGGCGATTTTTTCACCAAAATCGGTTGCCGTTATCGGAGCTTCAACAACTCCGGGAAAAGTCGGGCATGATATTTTTGCTAATATTTTGAAAGGTGGTTTCGCAGGCGTTCTTTATCCCGTCAATCCAAGCGCCAAATCGATTCTATGCGTAAGGGCTTATCCGAGCTTAAACGAGATACCGGATGAAGTTGATCTTGCAATTATTATTTTGCCTCCTGCTGTTGCTATAAAAGCCGCTCATGAAGCTATAGAAAAAAAGGTCAAAGGACTTGTTATTGTGTCGGCGGGCTTTCGCGAAGTAGGGGGCAAAGGACTTGAAATAGAAAATGAAATCGTTTCCGTTTGCCGCAAGGAAGGGATTCGGATAATAGGCCCGAATTGTCTTGGCGTGATAAATCCCAATCCTTTGGTAAGACTTAACGCAAGCTTTTCAGTTCGTATGCCAAAGTTTGGAAACATATCATTTATTTCCCAGAGCGGCGCTCTTTGCACTGCTGTACTTGATTTTGCCGCAGACATGGATTTTGGTTTTTCCAAGTTTATTTCAATCGGAAACAAGGCGGATGTGGATGAGCTTGATCTTCTCAAATATCTTCATAAAGATTTAGATACTGAAGTAATAATGATCTATCTCGAAGAACTTCGGCGCGGCCCTGAGTTTATTGAAGATGTTAAAAAAATCACATTGGGGAATATAAAACCTACACCAATTATAGCAATAAAATCGGGACGTACCGGAGCCGGGGCTCTTGCAGCAGCATCTCATACCGGTGCTCTGGCCGGAACGGAAGCAGTCTATGACGCAATCTTTCAGCAGTCCGGTATTATCCGTGTCGATTCAATTCATGAGCTGTTTGATTTTGCCAGTGCATTCGCATCCAGAAATGAAAACGAGCAGGGAAAGCTTAGAAGAAAAGTTCCGGCCGGAAACAGAGTAGCTATTGTAACAAACGCGGGCGGGCCCGGAATTGTGGCTACCGATATGACGGTTTCTTCCGGTCTTAAGCTTGCAGAATTTTCCGAAGAAACAATAGAAGTACTTGCAAGCCATCTTCCTGCAACAGCTAATATCCATAACCCGGTTGATGTTGTCGGCGATGCAGCTCAGGACAGATACGAAAATGCACTTTCGGCTGTAACAAGAGACGAAGGTGTAGACGGAGCGCTAGTAATTCTTACTCCCCAGTCTATGACCAACGCCCTTGGAACTGCAGAAGCCATAGCAAGGATCGCAAGGCGCTCAAACAAGCCTATTCTTTGTTGTTTCATGGGTATTTTTGATGTTTCTGCTGGCGTCAAATATTTACAGGAACATGGAATTCCGGTTTTTAAATTTCCTGAAAATGCCGCAAAAGCACTTGGTGCGCTTTATAAATATTCTACCATGATGAACCGGCAGGAATTGGCGCCATATACTTTGCAGCATGATAAAAAACGCGCGGAAGAAATCATCGCCCGATGTATTGATGAAGGAAAGTATAAATTAGGCGAACTTGAGAGTGGTGAATTGCTGGAGTGTTATGGTTTTAAAACACTGACATCCGGACTTGCAAAGACAAAGGATGAAGCTGCACAAATTTCAGACAGTTTAACTTTTCCTGTAGCAATGAAAATTGTTTCACCGGATATTCTGCACAAAACGGATGCAGGAGGCGTGGTGCTTGAAATTAACAGCAAAAATGACGTGTTAAAAACATTCGATGAGATAATGAACAAAGCCTTGGAATTTGACGGGAAGGCTGAAATTAAAGGCATACTTATTCAGCAGATGGCTAAAAAAGGCGCAGAAGTAATTCTCGGCATGAACCGTTATCCGGTGTTCGGGCCTTTGCTTATGGTAGGGTTGGGCGGAATATTTGTAGAACTCTTTCAAGATGTTGTTTTTGCACTGGCCCCTGTTGAGAGAAATGAAGCCCGAAGAACAATCCGTCAGATAAAAGGATTCAAATTGTTCAAGGGTTTTCGTGGAAGACCTGTTTGCGATCTTGAAGCACTCAATAAATTATTGGTAAGTCTGTCTGCAATGTCGATTAACCATGAAGAAATTATGGAAATGGACATAAATCCGATTTTACTGCATGAAGAAGGCTTAGGCGCAACCGTTGCTGATTGCCGAATAATTCTGAGAAAAGAAAATGCTGAAAAATAACCGGATATATCCGGTTATAGCAGCAGTCCCCGAACTGGAAAAAAATCTTAAGGGAAGAGATAAGGTGCAGACTTTAAGCCAGCTTGCAAGATATGCTCTTGAAATATCCTGTCAGAAAAGCGGTATAATTTTAGGTGTTCTTGATAAAGATCAAAACGGCGCTCCTGTTCCTTTTGACGGAAATTTCTGGTCGGTTACCCATAAAAGCGAATATGCCGGAGGAGTTGTTGCCAAAAAAGCAACAGGGTTTGATATTGAAAAAATCAAGCCGGTTTCAAAAGCTCTTATTGATAAAGTTGCCGGTCACAAAGAATGGGCGCTTTCAGATTCGGGCAAAGAAATAAATTTTTTTCGTTTCTGGACAGCCAAGGAGGCAGTATTAAAAGCATCAGGTAAAGGCATAAGCGGCCTTTCGGATTGCAGCATTGAAAAGATAATAGATGACAAATCTCTTATTGTAAAATACAACAATCAAAAACAGGAAGTTTGGCACTATTTTTTTGACGGACATATCGCATCCATTGTTAACAATGGTTTTGACATAGAATGGACTCTTTTATAAGTTAAGGGTCATGAACCGTGGATCAGGAGTTCACGCCTAACACGGCTCAAAATGAAAACAATAAGGGAGGTATAATAGATGGAAGTTACATTTTACGGAGCTGTTAGAGAAGTTACAGGTTCAATGCATGTAATAACAGCCAATTCTGATAAAATTATGCTTGATTGCGGAATGTTTCAGGGCCGCAGGAAGGACAGCGAACAAAAAAACAAGGAATTTCCTTTTGATCCTAAATCTATAATTAATCTCATTCTTTCCCATGCACATATAGACCATTCCGGCAGAATCCCGCTTTTAGTAAAAAACGGTTTTACAGGCCGGATTTTCTGCACCAGAGCGACTGCCGATGCCTGCACCTTTCTTCTGGCCGATTCAGCCCATATCCAGGAATCTGATGCCAATTACTTAAACTATAAAACTCTTAGAAATGCTTTGCTGTCAAAAAGCAAAGGGAAAAGCAAGAATAATAAAAAATCCGAAATTGCAGCAATGCTGAAGCATGAAGGGAATAAACTTAATGTAGAAAAAATTACCGAACTCATAAAAGAAAATGATCTTGAACATATCGAACCTCTTTATACTATCGAAGATGCACAAAATTCACTTGGTTACTTTGATAGATACCCTTATCGTGTTCCATTTGAAATTGGACAGGATACAACATGTACATTGTTTGAAGCCGGGCATATTCTCGGTTCAGCTGTTTCTTTAATAAAGATAAAGGAAAATGGGCGGGTTTTCAGGCTTTGTTATACGGGAGATATTGGAAGATATGACAAGCCGATAATAAAAAACCCCTGTGCCTTGTTTCCGGAAGAAGATAAAAATATAGATCTTCTTATTATGGAAAGTACTTATGGCGACAGAGAACATGAGGCTATGGAGGATTTAAGGCCTCAACTGAAGAAAATAATAAATGATACTGTAGCCCGTGGCGGATCTATAGTTATACCGGCTTTTGCATTCGGCAGAACACAGGAGCTTCTTTATATAATTCATGAACTCTATCATGGTGGTGAAGTCCCCAGGATTCCGGTATATGTGGACAGCCCTCTTGCTACAAATATAACCAAGGTTTTCGGTGAGCATCCTGAAGTCTACAGCGATGAAACAGTTAAAGCTTTTCTTTCAATAGGCGATAATCCCTTTGCATTCAAAGAGCTAAAATTTGTAGCTTCAGTTGATGAATCAATGGTTCTTATGAGAGATAACACTCCGCATATAGTACTTGCAGCTTCAGGTATGTGTGAAGCAGGCAGAGTGCTTCATCATCTTCGTTATAAAATGCATAACCCTAAAAATACAATTCTTTTAGTAGGTTTTATGGCCCAGAATACGCTCGGGCGCCGTATTCATGATCAGGGGCTTGAGTACGAAAAATCCGGAAGAAAAGGCGAACCACCTCTTCTGAAACTCCTGAACAAAGAATACCCGTTAAAAGCGCATGTACTCAAATTAGGCGGATTCAGCGCTCATGGGGATAAAAATGAAATGCTGCGATTCTTAAAAGAATCGAAACTTAAAATTAAACAAATTGCAGTCGTCCATGGAGAAGAAGAACAATCCATAGCTTTTGCCGATTTTTTAAGCAAAAACGGATATTCCACTATGATTCCTGAACCAGGTAAAACACTTAAATTGACTTAAAATGAATCCGGACATTAGCTGGTTTTCACTTCCAGCTACATTTTTTACAGTTTTTTTCTGTGTTTCTCTGTTTTATTTTTGGCAAACTATGTTGCCGTGAAAGTAGGCCTTTGTGGAATAAGCACCTTAACTTTGGCGGCATTGCGCTTTAATATTGCATCGATTTCTTCTCTAAGGTTCTCAGGCTCTTAGGATAGACTTATACCTTCATGCGCTACAGCCATAAATATTTATTATTTGCATACCCCCACAACTCTTACCTTGATGGTTGGGTGATTGGGGTCATCGCTTATGATTTTAAGCCATGAATTATATTGTCCTGGAAAAGTATAATTAAATACGACCCGGAAGATTGCCGACTCACCAGGATGCATTATTTTCGGCATTGGCGCTAAAGTATTATTTATTGAGAAGGCATCACAAAGCGGATCGAAAAGTATATCCAGAATTGTCAAATCCGTTGTTCCCTGGCTTTGGATCACAACATCTTTTGTTAAGGAAGCGTCGCCGGAGCTGATAGATCCGAAGTTTATATATTCCTGTTGAACATAACATCCTTGCCCTGCTGTTATCCCAGTCAGAGTCACAATAATTTTGGCGTTGCGGGGATCATTGCTCTCAATGGTTAAAGTGCCGTTGTATGCTAAGCCGGTGGCGGTGGGATAAAATACCACGTCGATCATTTGGGATGCTTCCGGTGGGATAGTTATCGGAAGTAAAGAATAATGAATGCTTGGCCTGATACCAGGGTCATGGGCAAAATAAAAATTAGTGGGATAGAAATCGGTGGCTCCCGGCGATGCAATATCAAGATGATTAAGTATAAGGTTGGCATCACCCTGGTTCATAATAGTAACTTGTTTGTGATATTCCTGATTGACTACCCTGAGTCCATAATCAATACCGGTAACATCCAACGCTATTTTTTGCTCGGGTATAAAACCAATGCCATGAAGCTGCACTTGCAGCGTTTGTGATAGGTCCCACCTTCCCGCCGGGTAATAATCGATCAACATGACAGCGCTTGCCTCTTCAACGCTTGTTGGCGAATAGGTAACAGGAAAAGCATAATCATCACCGGAAAAAATCCTGTTTGGGGTGGATAAACCCTGATGACAAAACTGGCCCGGAGGACTTTCGTTTTCAAGCTTAGATCTTACTTCGCAATAAGCATCGGCGTCTCCTGAATTTATCAAAAATATCCACTTGGTTGCACTTCCATCAACTCCGTAAGATCCGGGCTGGTAAACCCTGACTCTGCCGAAATCGGTAATGGCAGGAGATGCTTCAACATTGGGCGAAGCCACATGAACAATAAGATATATGTTGATAGTGCCTGCTTCCGGGTTTGAAGTATTTAAGATAAGGGTGCTGCTATAGTTTCCAGGTTGGTCTGCATGAAATGTAATCTCTGCTTCCAGCGCATGGCCGAAATAAATGCTATCTTCCGGAATAGAAAAATCTGCATTTTGGGAGTTAAAATCATCCGAAAACTTCCAGGATGTTATTTTAAGTTCGCCACCGCCTTGATTATAAATCTTGAATTTGCCTGTTACTATGTGTCCAAGAACCACGTTGGCAGACCACCTGTTGGTAATAAGGTCTTCTCCGTTTTGACCTGAAAAGCGTATTTCCACCTGGGGAGAGAATTCTTCCGGCCTGTAGAGTTCAATAAATAAACGGCGCACAAGTGCGGCAAGAATGTCTTTCATCTGGGGTATGGATAAGCAGCTTTTTGCCCGGTTCAGGTAATAATTGCGATCCATTGTGCTTGCAGAGTCTAAAACCCCATAGGAATACAACCTTAAGCATACATCGGCATAAAAATTCTCGGATAGAAATTCAGATGGCCCGCTTACGCTCTTAAGGCGGTGAAGCTGATGTTCATATTTCTTGATAAGGTATTCCATGGCCCATGCGAAATCGGATAACGTTTTATAGCTATTCGGATCAATGCTGTTATCTGCCTGAAAAGCTGCGGAAAAGCCGCCAATCTCTCCCATCATAACTGACTCAAAGGTATATACCATGGCTATCATACGCTGTCTGTTTTGCAGGACATAGCTGCAGGCATCCGAAACCCGCTTTAATAATTCAGTTCGGACAGTTCCGAGTCTTATTCCGGCATAATCCAGATTATTTTTCGCCCAGGTTCGATGGTGGTTAAAATCTATGGAGTTTTGATCTGCTTCCTGACTTGAATCGGAAAAACTGATCCCTGCATTGATGAAGCTTAGAACCGAATTGGCAAAGAAGTCCGCGGCATGGTCAATACCCAGACCGAGCTGACGATCATACTGCAATCTGAATTTTTCCGTAAGATCAAAGATAATGACCTGGTTTGATTCATGCCTGGCCCGGTCCATGTGGGTAAGCGGGTTTGTATCATTCCATCCGGTGTTAACATAGTGCCCGTATCGCGCCATAAGGATTGACTGATTGGTGTAGAAAGCGGCAAAACCTAAAGGAGCGGTCTGATAAACTTTTAATGCCGGATCTCCAAGCAAGCTCATCATTATGATTGTATAAGCAGCGCCTCTATCACCGGCATTATACCGGGCCGATATATTTTGCTGCAAGGCTAAACGGGTGGCGTCAAAGGCGATGCCCAAGCGGTTATGAAGGATTTGATCGCCGATAAAAAGATGCGGAGCAGTAAGGCTGTGGAAAAATGTTTGTTGAACGGATTTGCCTAATCCGATTGAGATCTCATCCATATACCCCATATAGGCAACTGCTCCTCCTGCCGGGTTAAAAACCAGATGCTTACTCAACGAATCTTCAGTGTAGCGGTTTGTTAAGCAAGAATCTGCATAGAATATGCTGTGTTGATATGTATTGGCAAGTGCGTCCGCCAAACCGGTATTGAAGCCATCGCAACAGCCTCCTGTATTTCCATGACCGGATAAACTTACTATATGCTGCCCTTGATTCAGTTTGTTTCGCAGCCTGTTTTGTGAATAGTATTGTACTTCCGGCACATAACGGTCAACAGGAGGTAGATCGACCACATCTTCGTACAATCTGGAAACCAGATCCCACTCGGGAGCTTCTGCCCCAACTTGTTTACGTAGTACTTCCTGATCCGCCATTGAGCCTTCCTCATCTTTTGGATCAAAAATAAATTTCAAAGGATCAAGCTGATCGCTGCTGTCATAGACCGCAATCCATAAAGTCGGAACCGGCAATCCCAGAGAATCAAGTTCGCTTGGGTAAAGATCACTTTCTTTTTGAGCCTGGCTCTTTGCATAAAACCATCCGAATTTACTCATCTTGGCCTGGTGATCATAAGGAATTTCACGGTAGTCTCCATCAACTTTGACGCTCAGCAGGTTTTGCGGCTCCCTGAATTCCTTCTTTAAATGTACTATAAAGTTCTGCACTACCTGATCGTCAGGAATGCCATAAACCAATATCCAATTAAGCGTATTATTATCAAAGTACCATCCGGGTTTACGCTTAGAAGCATTGGCGTTTTTTTGAAGTATCCAGCCGCCAACGTTGGTTTGAACGGCTATATTGTCAATATCTTTACAGGTAAGTTGGATGTGGATTTTTATATAATCATTGCCTGGTGTATGGCAAAACCGGTTTTCATCCGGTTGATTATTTTTAATTTTATCGGCATCTGTCTCTTGAGTAATCTGTAATTCATCAATTAGCTTGATAAGTGAAAATGGTAAACCGCTTGTATGATGGTACCGGTTATCGCCTGGCGGATATTTGGTTGAACGTAATATATCTGTTGAATGATCGGACATATCCCAGGATGTGGCAACGAAAAGGACTCTGTGGAGCCAATCTGTGGAAAATCCAATTCCATCAGGCCTGCGTAATTGTTCATACGCAATTACCTTATTGACAAAGGTATTAGCCTGATCAACACCTGATACCGGAACACGCCCGATGCTGATATCATTATTATAGTCAACGATATTCCCGTTAATGTTTTGATTTTCCTGCCAGTCATTTGTCTGGCTAAGGTTTGAGTAATAGAAGTCAGTCGGTAAAGAAGGCTTCCACCACCCTATTTCCAAAGTGCGGATAGGCACTATGCTTTGATCACCGCCCAGCAATACATAAGTGACTCCCCAGGTATCATGAGCCAATCGCAGAAATTTTCGGATAATATTTTGTAAATCTTTTGACCCTGTGGAAAAATCACCATAAACATCATTGACGATATCACTGACTGTAACTACCCTTGCACGCAAACCCGTCTGGCTTCTCCAGTCTTTCAACACGGAAAAAGCTGCTACCAGATCTCCTGGCACAGTGCCGCTTGGTGTTTTACTAGCCGCATCCCAAATCCGGTTGTCTGTAATGATAAGATAATCAACCGGATCGGGCAAAGATGGTAATTGCCATAACTTATGAGTTATATCTTCCGGGTTGATTACTATTGTTTTGGCAAGTTGAGTATTACGGAAAGATTGTGAATCCGAAACAGGAAAGCATCTGTTGTCCTCCTGGGCGGTTTTTAGTTCTGAAACAGGCTCAAGATGGATTATACCCTCGATTCTGCTGGCCAAATCAAGATGGCGCATTCGGGTTAAAGCAACCGGGTTGACTTCAAGTACGGCAATGGGAATGGATGCAATCCAGCGTGTCCCGATCAAACGGATCAGTGGACGCGTGTAGATTTTCTCCTTCCGGTAAAGGCTTTGTTTGACACAAATACCTGGCCTGATTCTTAAACTGCTACTATATGGAGGCATGGGAGCTAAAACAAACGGCTTTTTCGCAAGCCTTATTTTTTTTATAAACTTAGTCTCTATATTATTTGCCCGGGTATTTTGCGGCAAAGCCACAAACAGAGTTTTTGCGGGAAGCCCAGGCCCTGATATTGGGCCGGACAGATGCCAATTTGCATAAGTTACACGAGCGCCCATTTGAGTTTCCATAATTTTTATGGCCGTCCGGTTAAACTCAAAATTGATTTTTATAAAGGATTCAGACTCATTCAGTGTTGTCTCAATATGAATTTCCATTATATTTTCCTATGTTATTATATCATTTTCAGCCTAAGCTATAGCAATTGTCACAAATCATACGTACCCATACCCAATTACAACCAAGCAATCGGAATATTATTATTATTATGACAAATCTATATAAGCTGTAGTTTGCATAAGCCAGATTCAGGCAAGTATACGAGCCTTATATATTGAAATAAGCCATTTCATCAATTTAAATTCATTTTCATTCAGAGCCGATTCCGAAAATATTTTTGCATTAATAATAATTACTTGGTATATATCATAAAAAAATAACCCACAAGGTGTTCTATTATGATAAGAAACTGTAAGATATATCGTGCAAAAACCTAAATCTTTACTAAAACTGCCTGTAATGGATTACAATAAGAAGGATCCTACAAAAACAGTTATTTAAAAACCGCGGGCTAAACTGTTATATACAACAGAGACTTATGAGAAGTATCGGATATCAGGAAAGAACTTACAGGAATTCTGTCGTTTCAGACAGACTTGTTTCATTTAATGTTATTGCACAGGAAACTGATTTACTGGTACATGCCACAAAGCCGCTTGAAAAAGTAACTCTGGAGATGGTACTGAAACACAGAAGGATTATTGAAAAATATATCAGCGAATACCCCGGATTTTTAAAAACGCTTGTTCCATGGAATATCGAAGAATTTGCACCCAAAATTATAAGAGAAATGGTATACGCCGGGAAAAAAGCCGGAGTTGGCCCGATGGCGGCTGTAGCCGGAACTGTTGCAGAATATGTCGGAAATGATCTTTTATTATATTCGGATGAAGTTATAGTAGAAAACGGGGGTGATATATTCTTAAAAACAAACAATGCCCTAACTGTAGGCATCTATGCAGCACATTCCCTTTTAAGTCTTAAAATCGGTCTGCGTATTGACTCGCTCCATAAACCGGTTGCAGTATGCACCTCATCGGGAACAGTGGGGCATTCGCTTAGCTTCGGAAAAGCCGATGCGGTTTGTATTATATCAGATTCATGCTCACTTGCGGATGCTGTGGCAACTGCTGTAGGTAACCGGGTAAAGAAAAAAAAAGATGTTGAAAAAGCTATTGAATTTGGCAGCGCCATTGAAGGTGTCAAAGGTATTGTTGTCATAATCGGCGATAAAGCCGGATTTTGGGGAGATGTGGAAGTCGTATCTCTTTAAATCATTAATCGGAGGTTGGAATGAAAACTGTGTGGGCGCCGTGGCGTATTGAATATATTCTTGATAACAAAAATGAAGGCTGCGTTTTTTGCAATGCCTTATCCAAAAATGATGACCTTACTTTATTCAAGGGTGTTTTAACCATGGTGGTAATGAATAAATTTCCATATACAAACGGCCATCTTCTTGTTGCGCCTGCAAAGCACATTTCGGCTTTAGACGAACTTGATAAAAAAGAAAAAGCCGATTTGCTTGATATGGTGGATAAATCCATAGGGATATTAAAACTTGTCATGAAACCCGACGGATTCAACGTGGGATTAAATCTTGGAAAGGTTGCAGGAGCCGGCATTGAAGAGCATCTGCATTTTCATATAGTTCCAAGATGGTTTGGCGATATAAATGCGCTTACAGTATTTGCCGATATAAGGGTTATCCCTGAACATATAAAATCCACTTATAATAATTTAAAACCGCACTTTGAAAAATTGACTGATTTGTAAAACCTGCACAGAATGTGAGCGCATAAGCTCTTGCCTGTCGGACAATAAGTCTTTTTCCATCTTTTAAAGATTAACAAACGCAGACCAAAAAAACAGGAGAATAAAATGAAAAAATTCAAGATCGGGCTTTTATCAGTCATTTTTGGAGTCTTCGGGCTATTTATCATACAAAATCTTCAATTTCTTCTTGAGCAGAAAAGTTTCACCATTAACCTTTTTTTTATTAAGGCTTACACTACACCTGAACTGCCCTTAGGAATAATTCTTCTTATATGCTTTGTTACCGGATATCTTATCTCATATATCATAGCACTGTTTGAACGGTTTACTCTTAATAATGTTATCAAAGGCTTAAATTATACAATAGAGTCAAATATTGAAAAGATTGCTGATCTGAAAAATGAAGTTAGTTTGATTAAAAAAGAAGTTTCCGTCCGGAATGAACAAAATTAAAATTTAACGGGTATTTTGCTGCATGCATCCATCAAACGCAACACCAATGATAAAACAATATCTTTCTATTAAAGGAAACTATCCTGACGCGATACTTCTATACAGAATGGGAGATTTCTATGAGATGTTTTTTGAAGATGCCGAGGTTGCATCGAAAGTTCTTGAAATCACCTTAACCTCACGAAACAAGAAAGAAGAGTTTCCGGTTCCCATGTGCGGGGTTCCTCATAAAGCAGTAAAAGCTTATATCGCAAAATTAATTGCTAATGGTTTTAAGGTGGCTATCTGTGATCAAAAAGAAAATCCGGCTGAAGCAAAAGGCCTTGTTAAAAGGGATGTAGTCAGGGTTATTACTCCCGGTATGATCATAGAAGATGAATTCCTTGACGAAAAAACAAACAATTATATCCTTTCAATTGCCCGTTACTCAGATAACGTAGGGATTTCCTGCATTGATATTTCAACCGGGCTGTTCCGGCTAACTGAAGGAAACGATCTGCTATCGCTTGCAGAAGAGATACGCAGAGTAGCTCCCAGTGAGATACTTTTACCCGAATCATCAAAAAATGACCGGTTTCTATCCGGTTTGGTAAATGGCTTGAATGGGATACCTATAACTTATCTTGACGACAATAACTTTGACTATAAAAAGTGCAGGGAAAGACTGATCGGGCTTTTTAGAACCTTTTCGCTTGAGGGATTCGGCTGCGAAGATAAAAAAGCTGGCATTTGTGCGGCAGGAGCGCTGGTTTTTTATATAAAAGAAACCCAAAAACAAAGCGCCGGGCATTTCTCATCAATCGAAACATATAATCTTGATAAATATCTTCTTATTGATGAGACAAGTTGTCAGAATCTTGAAATATTCAAAAATATACGCACAGGTTCAAAACACGGTACTCTTCTTGGCGTTTTAGACAGCACCTTAACACCCATGGGCGGAAGACTTATGCGAAGCTGGTTAAGATATCCGCTTCAAAACAGGGAAGAAATACTTTACCGCCTCGATGCCGTGGAAGAATTAAAAAATGATGTAACATCAAGAAGAAATATAAGAGAACAGTTAAATACCGTTTATGATATAGAGCGTCTCGGCAGTAAAATTGTCATGGGTCATTCCAATGCCAGAGATCTTGTGGCGCTTAAGAATTCACTCTTAACTCTTCCTTCAATAAAATATATTGCTGAAAATCTTAAGTCATCTTTTTTTGTCTGGGATTCTGAAATTGGTGAATTATCAGTACTTGCACAGCTAATCGACAAAGCAATAAGAGAAGATGCTCCGCCGGTAATAAATGAAGGAGGATTGATAAAAGAGGGTTTTAGTGAAGAGCTGGACATTCTTATCAGAGCCGGAAGCCAGGGAAAAGGCTGGCTTGCAAAGCTTGAAGCAAAAGAAAAAGAAGAAACAAAAATAAATTCGCTTAAAGTCAGATTTAATAAAGTTTTCGGATATTACATAGAAGTATCAAAAGCCCAGGCAAAATTTGTTCCTTCTCATTATATAAGAAAGCAAACCCTTGTAAATGCCGAAAGATATATTACAGATGAGCTGAAACAATATGAAAAGGATATCTTAAATTCACAGGACAGAAGAAACATTCTTGAATATGAATTGTTTACTCAAATAAGAGAAAATGCTGCAAAACTCAACCCGCTTATTCAACAGGTAGCAGGTTTTATTGCAAGGCTTGATTGTATTAACGCCTTTTCTGAAGTTGCTCATGAAAATAACTATTCAAGACCGGATCTGAATGATGAAGGCCTGATATCCATTGAAGAAGGACGCCATCCGGTAGTTGAAAAAATGATAACCGGTGAAAGATTTGTTCCGAATTCAATAATGATGGATGATGAAAACAATCAGATATTGATAATAACCGGGCCTAATATGGCCGGTAAATCAACTGTTTTACGCCAGGTTGCACTGATTGTCCTTATGGCTCACATCGGTTCATTCGTACCTGCTGCCAAAGCTTCAATAAATATAACCGATAAAATTTTTACCAGGGTAGGAGCTCTGGACAACCTCTCATCCGGTCAGAGCACTTTTATGGTGGAGATGCAGGAAACTGCCAACATCCTGAATAATTCCAGCTCAAGAAGCCTTGTGATTATGGATGAAATCGGAAGGGGTACAAGTACCTTCGATGGTATCAGCATAGCATGGGCGGTTGCCGAATATCTGCATGACCTTGATGGGAAAGGGGTCAAAACTCTGTTTGCCACACATTATCATGAGCTGATAGATCTGGCTTTAACAAAAGAACGCGTGAAGAATTTCAATATACTGGTAAAAGAGTGGAATGATGAAATAGTGTTTTTAAGAAAACTTGTTGATGGCGGAACAAACCGCAGCTACGGGATTCAGGTTGCAAGGCTTGCCGGTATACCGGGCAAAATCATAGCCAGGGCAAAAAAAATTCTTTATAAGATAGAAGATGAACACGCAATCAGCGGGGCGCCTTTGGTTGCCCAAAGCGGAGCCGGATCAAAACATAGCCAAATACAGCTTGATATGTTCACAAAACCGGAACACTTTATTGTTGAAAGACTTAAAAATGCTGATATAACAAAAATGACTCCTCTGGATGCATTAAATTTCATTAACGAACTACAGGAAAAGACGAACAAAGCCTGCCTGGACTGAAGTATTTAGAATATAGGCTTGGGGATAAAAGAACCGGGATGCTTAATTAATGGAAAGACAAGGCTGTATATATAAAAACGGAATAAATTATAATCAAATTACAACACTGAAAAGGTACACGCTTTATCTGACACTCTTCTTTTCTTTTATTCTACTCTTTCAGCCTTGTTTATCATCCGCCGGTGATGCCAAAACCGGATATTTTAGAGCAGAGGGTGCCTATAAATCATTGAGAAATAATCCTGCCAGGCAAAAATACAGGCAATTCTGGCTGGAATGTATAGATAAATTTCAAAAGGTGTACCGTGAAGATCCTTCAGGCCCGTGGGCTTCTGCAAGTCTTTATATGGCAGGCAACTTATATATTGAACTTCATAAACGCTCTTTGAAATCTTCAGATAAAAATGAAGCTATTGATATATTCGAACGGATAACAAAACGTTTTCCAGACAGCAAGTATGCCGCAAGAGCCCGTGAGGAAATTGAAAAAAATACAGCCGTGGTTTCAACTGAAAAGCCGGTTGATGAAACGAGCGCAACTCCTGACAAATCAAAAACAGCTGCCATTGAAGATAGTGCCGTTCAGACGAAAACTATTACACCGAAAGCATCAGAACTACAGGATTCAATAAAAGAAATAATTGCGCAGGCTGCTGTTCAGGAACAAGGTGCTAAAGAAAATACAGATTCAAAAAACAGCGGCATTGCAACAATAAGGGATTTGAGGCATTGGTCAAATCCCAACTACACCAGAATTGTTATCGATGCAGATAATGAAACATTATATACGCCAAAACTTTTAAGGCAGGACCCATCTATCGATAAACCACAGCGTTTATTCGTAGATTTTAAAAACAGCAAACTCGGCAGCAACATAAAAAAAGTAATCCCGATAAATGATGACTTGCTGAGCAGTGCCAGGGCAGGTCAGTATGAACCTGAAACAGTACGGGTTGTCGTTGATATTAAATCTTTTAAAACCTACAAAATATTTTCTCTTAAAAATCCGTTTCGGGTTGTAATAGACGTATGGGGAAGCAGTGATGAAACAGGAAAAAATGCCGATGCTGCATCGGAAAGCAGGGAAAAAATAATTCGGCCAGGAGACTTGTGCAAGCAATTTGCGCTGGGTGTTAAAAAGATAACAATCGACATGGGTCATGGGGGGCAGGATTTCGGAGCTCCGGGTTATATAAAAGGAATCCATGAGAAGAACATCGTTCTTACTCTGGGTGCAAAACTTGCAAAAAAAATACGGGAAGAGCTTCATTGTGAAGTAGTAATGACCCGGAAGAGCGATAAATATCTTACTCTTGAAGAGCGAACTGCCATAGCAAACACAAAAAATTCGGATCTGTTCATATCCATACATGCCAATGCTTCCCGGAATAAAGAGGCATATGGAATTGAGACATACTTTTTAAACCTGGCAACAGATAATGACGCTATACAGTTGGCAGCACGCGAAAATGCCACTTCAACAAAAAACATAAGCGATCTTCAGACAATTTTAAATGATCTTATGCAAAATTCCAAAATAAATGAATCAAGCCGCCTTGCCAGTCTTGTGCAGGAATCAATTTGCAAACATTTAAGCAGTAAATACGATATGATAAAAAATAAAGGAGTAAAGCAAGCGCCTTTTTATGTTCTTTTGGGAGCACAAATGCCGGCTATATTGATAGAGACTTCTTTTATCAGCAATAAGAGAGAATGCAAGCGCCTGACCGATTCCAAATACCAGGATATGATATGTGAAGGTATAGTTAATGGCATTCGCAGTTATATAAACGAAATAAATCCGACAGCCTTTTTGAGAGAATCTTGTGCAAAAGGTGGTTGAATCACAGATTAAATATCTAAGCGCAAAATATGATTTTAGAATTTTAAATACCAGGGGGTAAATTATGGACTACACGAATATTATTTTTACGGTTGAAGATGGAATTGCAACTATTGTTTTTAACAGACCAAAGGCTCTTAATGCATTAAACGATGAGTTGATGATGGAGTTTTCCGGAGTTCTTGATGCGATCTCCTGTGATGAAAATATCCGGGTTCTTATCTTAACCGGTGCCGGGGAAAAATCCTTTGTTGCCGGTGCCGATATTACCGAACTTGCCAAATTCAATTCACTGGAGGGTAAAATATTTTCAAAAAACGGGCAGAGTATAATAGGCAAACTCCAGGAATTGGCCATTCCGGTTATTGCAGCAGTAAACGGATTTGCGCTCGGCGGAGGCAATGAAGTTGTACTTGCCTGCGATATAGTTTATGCTTCAGAAAAAGCCATGTTCGGATTACCTGAAATAAATCTTGGTCTTATTCCGGGATTTGGCGGCACTCAGAGACTTCCCAGGCTTATAGGAACAAATATGGCAAAAGAAATGATATTTACCGGCAAGATGATCCCTGCATCCGAGGCATTAACCATAGGATTGGTAAACAAAGTATTTGCACCTGATGCACTGATGGAAGAGGCACTTAAAACTGCAAAACTGATTGCTTCAAAGGGAAAAGTGTCTTTGCGGGCCGCCAAACAGGCTATTAATAAGGGTATTAATGCTGACCTTGTTACAGGTTTTTGCATAGAAGCGGATGCATTTGCCCTGTGTATGTCAAGCAAGGATAAAAATGAAGGCACAAGCGCTTTTCTTGAAAAAAGGAAGGCTGTTTTTAAAGGCACACTAAAAGATTAACAGGTGAGCCACTTTCAAAACGTTTCAGTTTGGTCAAGGTCAAGGCGGGTGAAAATTTTAACCACAGGAATACATTTAGTATTTCGAGGATAGCGCTATGCTTCACTGCGTGCAAAATTGGAGCCCAACGCAGAGATCGGCCTAAATGGGACGTTTTGAAACAGGCTCAGGTCTTATGATATGACAGTGATGTGGCGGTTATGGAAAAACAAAAAAAAATAATTCAGCTGATATGGGCGATAGCCCTTATCCTTGCAGGAATCGGAGTATTTTACCAGATTCCATATAAAATGCAGCAGCTGGAACATATCGGACATTTTTCTTCCGAAAAGTATTTTATCAGGTTTTGCTTTTATCTTCTGGGTTTTTTACTGATTGGCGGCGGGCTTAAAAAAATCTATAAATATTATGGCAAATCACAAGGTAAAGAGCCGGATAATTGAGTTGTGACAGCAAGGATATTATCAACAGTTTGCATGTTTTGTCTTCGATTTTTCCGGCAGTTTAAATATTTAAATGGTGATAAAAAATTATGCCGAATAATACTGAAAACATATGCGCCCAGGATTCAAGTGTGCAGGATCTCAGAACAGAGGTCGAATCCAGAACAAAACTTCAGGATATCTGCAATAAAATATATGCCGCTTCGAATCTTGACGAGATACTGGTTAATCTTAAAAATGAAATAACCGCTCTTTTTGAAGCTGAAAGAATAACTGTTTTTGTTGTTGACGGTAAAACAAGAGAGCTTGTCTCCAGATTCAAATCCGGGTCCGAGGTGGCGGAAATTCGTATTCCTGTTTCCATAGACAGCCTTGCCGGATATTCGGCTATAAAGCAAAAACTTATAAATATTAAGAATGTATACGATGATCATGAGCTTGCTTCTATTGATCCGGAATTAAAATTTGATAAACGGTGGGACAGGAAAACCGGATTTATCACAAAACAAGTTCTCGCTTTTCCGATAATATTCAAGAAATACCTGCTTGGGGTAATTCAGCTGATTAACCGCAAAGACGGCTCTTCTTTTAAGACAATAGATGAACATGCAGTAGAGGAGCTTGCAAAGATTCTTGGCATCGCCCTTTATAATCAGAAACGTATAGCAAAGGCCAGATCTACAAAATTTGACTATCTTCTGGAAAATCATATTCTCACACAAAAAGAACTTGAAAAAACAATTTCTGATGCAAGACAGCGAAAAGAAAGCGTTGAGAATATACTGATATCCGAACTAAAAATTTCAAAAAAGGAAATATTAAAATCACTTTCGGAATTTTACAAGGTTTCATACACCGAATACAGCCCCACCTTTCCGATTCCGGGTGATCTTTTAACCGGATTAAAAGTTCCGTTCATGCGTAATAATCTTTGGGTTCCTTTACGAAGAGAAGAAGATAAAATAGTAGTGGCGATAGATAATCCACAGGACATCCGGAAAATAGATGAGATTAAAGCTTTATTCCCGGGTAAAAGTCTGGCGTTTTCCGTATCTTTAAAACAGGACATACTCGATTTTATCAAGCTGTTTACGCAAGATAAAAAGGAGCTTGCCGGTATAGATGATATACTTTCCAAGCTCAGGGAGGAATCGGAGGAAATAGAGGAAGCCGAGGCAGGTATAGGAGAAGAAGACAGTGCTGTTGTCCAGTTGGTAAATAAAATTATCCTGGATGCTTATGCAAGAAGAGCTTCCGATATACATATTGAACCATATCCTGGAAAACAGAACACACAGGTCAGAATAAGAATTGATGGTGCCTGCTCACTTTATCAGACAGTTCCCTATAGTTATAAAAGTGCTATTGTATCCCGTATCAAGATAATGTCCGATCTTGATATTGCCGAACGGCGCAAGCCACAGGATGGAAAGATAAGGTTCAAGAAATACGGGGGCAAAGATATAGAACTTCGTGTTGCAACTATTCCAACCCAGGGCGGGCTTGAAGATGTGGTAATGCGTATTCTTGCAGCAGGAGAGCCGATTCATCTGAATAAGATGGGTTTTACAGATATAAATTATGAAAATTTTATCGGCGCCGTAACCAAACCTTATGGTATAGTTTTTGTGTGCGGTCCTACCGGTTCAGGAAAAACAACTACGCTTCATTCAGCGCTCAGCTTTATCAACAAACCCGAGACAAAAATATGGACAGCGGAAGATCCTGTTGAAATCACGCAGAGGGGATTAAGGCAGGTTCAGGTTAAACCCAAGATAGGTTTTGACTTTGCCGCCGCCATGAGGTCATTTTTACGTGCCGATCCTGATGTTATCATGGTAGGTGAAATGCGTGATAAAGAAACTACTCATATAGGTATCGAAGCTTCTCTAACGGGTCACCTCGTATTTTCAACACTTCATACAAACAGCGCTCCTGAAAGTATAACCCGGCTTCTTGATATGGGTATGGACCCTTTTAATTTTGCAGATGCAATATTATGCATTCTTGCCCAGCGACTTGTAAGAACGCTATGCAGTAACTGCAAGCAGCCCTATAATCCTTCACTTGCAGAATATGAGGAACTTGTCAGAGAATACGGACGGGAAGCTTTTGAAAAGAATGTCGGGATACCATACTCAAACGATATCGTTTTATACAAACAAAATGGGTGTGATGCATGCAATCACACGGGGTATCAGGGACGTATGGGTATTCATGAGCTGCTGATGGGAACCGATGAGATGAAAAGGCTGATTCAAAGCATGGCCAAGATGGAAAATATACGCGACCAGGCGATAAAGGACGGCATGACCACCCTGAAACAGGATGGAATTGGAAAAATTTTTCAAGGGCACACCGATTTGCTGCAGGTCAGAAAAGTCTGTATTAAATAGTGTCTATCCATAATCTGCCATTTCCGGACGGATACTGAATGGAGTACTATCTTCTTACCGGTTCCTTTGTAAGTGATCCATAAATCCAGCAAGCTGTTTTTCATAATACGATTTATCAGCTTCAGCCATTGAAAGAGCCTTTTTTCCTGCTTCCACAGCTTCATTATATCTTCCTGCCGCAAAATAGCTTTGTGCCAGAGTGTCAAATATATGAGCCGATTTTTTATTTTTTACGGCAGCTTCCGCAAGCCGGACAGCCAGGTCTGCATTTTTTATGTTTTCATCTTCACATGTTGCATACAGCCAGGCCAGGTTATTTTGAACTATGGAATTGTTGGGATCAATAGCAAGTGCTTGTTCATAAGCATTTTTTGCTTTTTCATAATAATTGAGGCTATAGTACAGATCACCAAGCATGGCAGGAAATTCCGGATCATCCGGATTATCTTTGATTAAACCAAGGATTGTTTTTTCCACAAAAAATTCATTTATTTTTTTGCTGGTTTTCCCGAAATTTAAATTGTACCCAACTATTCCTGTAATAATTAAACACACAAGATAAACGGCTATACTTTTTTTTATTTTTGTATCGTGCCTCTTTATCCAGCTCCTGTCGGCTTCACATTTGTTAAGATAATCAACCCGCTCTTTTATGCTGAAATGGTGCCAGTTCGGTTTGTCTCCGGATTGTCCGCTGAAGTACGAGATTTTGTTAAACGCAGAGATGAGGGGTTGTGCGCTGGTAAAAAATGAATAAACATATGTGTCTGCCTGACGTTCAAAATTACGCATAAAATAAGCAAATATAAATCTGAAATAAATAACAAATACTGCGATTATTGAGATGCTGTAAGTAATTGATATAATAGTGGACTGTTTTATTCCCGAATCGGTTAAGAAACGATATAAGGGCTTGGCATAAATAGTTGCGTATACAACCAGATCAAGAGTGGCAAAAGAAAGAAGTATATAGCCTGAAAAAAACAATAGATAGAATGCAAGATGATGCCGTTTGACATGACCTATTTCATGGGCTATTACAGCTTCCACTTCATCCGTATCAAGCAATCGAAGAAGAGGTTTTGTAACTAAAATATAGCGGAATCTTTTTGCAAGACCCATGACCCCTGCTGTAATCATCCTGTTCCCGAACATCGGCCAATATAGAATTTCTGCAAATTTAACTCCGGCTTTATTGCAGATCTCTTCGATTCTAAAGCGATCTTCACCCTTCTCAAGAGATTTGCATCTCCAGAGTTTGAGTGTCATAGCAGGGCCGAAAATGCTGATTATAAAGAGGAAAAATATAATAAAAGCAAGCTCTCCTCCGCTTGATGCAAAAAAAAGCTTAAGGCCGTTAAACGGAAGGTGATTAATAATATCGATGGCAGCGGAAAGCAGCAGCCAGGGCAGGACAACAGGAATCCCAAAAGAAATATTGGATAATATGTAAGAGCTTCTTGACATATCATCCGCAGAATTAAGTTTTTTGTAAGTACCGTAGGCAGATGCCCGGACAACAGTCAGATAAAATACAAAAAGACATAAAAAAACAAGTGCTTCTAAGGCAGGAAATGATTTGAAAAGGTTAATTTTTTGAGTATAGGAAGGAAGCGCCAAACCGTATATGTTTACAGCAAATAAAAGAATAGCAAGTATTGAAAATTGTTTCGACAAAGATTCAAATTTATTTTCAATATATCTATTCGTTTGGTGTAAAATACTCTTTTCAAGTGTTTTGAATTTCAGATAAGAAGCACATGAAAATATTATTGCAAAACCAAAAAACAGTAAAGCGGTTTGCAGGGAAAAACTGCTGTCCGTTGCTGCAGAATAAGTATTGGTGGAATATATCAGAACGAAAAATATAAAGTATATGAAGTTTGTAAACATATCAATCGAGGCTATCTCAGATATCTTTCTTTTTCACTATAAATGCACCCGCAATATTTTTGCCTGTAAAGCTCAAGCCTTCTTGATTCATCTACTCCTTCTTTCCAGCCTGTACGGAAATTATTATAATAAAAGGAAACTCCAATGGATTTTCCCACCGACTCACCTATAGCCTTTATTTCTTCATGCTTCTGATAAACGCTGTATAAAAGTGTGGTGGTAAAAGAATCAAATTGATTTTCTTTTGCGTAAACTGCGGTTGCCATTAATCGCTCATGATAACAAACCATGCACCTGTTTTTCTCCCTGAAAACAATTTTCTGCAAAAAACCTTCTATGTCATAATCATCGCGAAAACTTACTTCAAGATCAATTAGTTTTGCATATTGAACCAGAGTATCCAGTCTTTTTTTATACTCGGTGTAAGGATGGATGTTGTTATTATAAAAATATCCGGAAACAGTCATTTTTTCATTGCGAAGTATTTTTACCGGATAAATGGAGCATGGCGCACAACATATATGAAGCAGGATCTTCATTCTCTTTCACCAAAAATTGCGGTTCCTATCCTTACAAGAGTCGCTCCTTCTTCTATGCCTGTTTCAAAATCACCGCTCATTCCCATTGAAAGTTCTTCCATTCTGATGTTTTGAATGTCTTCCGGTTCAAGCAAGCTATTTATCCTGTCTCTTAATATTCTCAGAGCGGCAAAATATGGCCTTGTTCTTTCGGGATCATCGTAAAATGGCGGAATTACCATCAGTCCTTTAACGCGCAGATTGTTTAACCCGCCAATCTTTTTTATCAGGTCAAAAGCGGTTTCCTGCGTTATCCCTGATTTTGATTTTTCTTTTCCTATATTAACCTGAATAAGTATCTGCTGCACCTTATTAATTTTTTTCGCCTGCGCATCCAGTTCAACAGCCAGCCTGTATGAATCAACCGTGTGAATCAGGTCAAACATTTTTACAGCATATTTCGCCTTGTTTGTCTGCAGATGCCCGATAAAATGCCATGGCACTTCATTTGATGACAAAAGGGGATACTTCTCCCTGGCATCCTGGATATAATTTTCCCCAATAATCTGTATGCCTGATTCGATTGCCATACGGATTTTTTCTGCAGTTACTGTTTTGGTGACCGCAATAATCCGGATGCTTTCCGGGTCACGGCCACAGGATAGCGCAGATCTGATAACCCGGTTTTTAATTTCAGCAATTCTTTCTTTCAAAAACTCACCTTAATAATTATTGACTCTTTTTATCGAATCAAAACCGATTATGTGTTCTTTTATCAAAAATTCAATAACTTCACAAACAGGCAATCCCACAACATTAGTATAAGAGCCGCTTATGCTTTTAACAAGAAATGTGCCGAGTCCCTGAATAGCATATCCACCGGCTTTGTCGAAGGGCTCCTTTGTACGGATATACCATTCGATTTCATCTTCAGACAAATCCTTGAACAAAACTTTTGTCCTGACAGATTCGGAAAAAGATCTTTCTTTTGATTTGCAGCATATGCAGTATCCTGTAATTACTTCATGGGTCTGTCCGCTCAGATCTTTTAACATTTCTCTGGCATTATCACGGGATACTGGCTTTCCAAGAATTTTACCGTTTATTACAACAACGGTATCGGCTCCTATTACCCAACTGTCAGGGTATTTATCCGAAATATATTTAGCTTTTGATTCGGCAAGAATTTTTACATAAATTTCCGGAGCAGAAACCTCAACTAAGCTTTCATCAAAACCGCTTGGAATTACGGAAAAATTAATCCCTGCCTGTTTTAAAAGATATCTTCTTCGGGCTGATTCCGAGGCCAGAATCAAAAAAGGCTTATCGTTTTGTTTATCAGTTATATTCATGTCATTTTTGTTATCAGAAGAAATAATTAATTACAATAAATACAAACATGAAATCTTGACAATCGCATTTATAGCATGTATTTGACAAAAAGTGCCTGGGTGGCGGAATTGGTAGACGCAAGGGACTTAAAATCCCTCGGTCCTTGTGGCTGTACGAGTTCAAGTCTCGTCCTAGGCACCAAATAAAAATCAAGGGATTAGCTGGCATTGGCTAATCCCTTTAAAAATCCCCCTAAAACAACTCATCCTCGATATTGAGAACCCCCGCATACAATACTTTTTAGATACACGATTAAATGACAGAGTAACACAAGAAAAAATAAAATTTGCTCTTTCTAATGGATCAGTATGAGAAATTAAAGGAACATATAGAGCGTAATAGCGGGATATATGACCCTATATGGGTTGTACCCGAAGAAGATTATTTTAAGGTTATAGAAGGTAATACGAGGTCTTTTATATATGAAGAACTTTCAGAAAAATATGTTAACGATTTAAAATGGCAAACAATTGATTCATATGTACTGCCATTTAAGGTTGAACGCAATGTCATAAATTTTATTAGATTGGAAAAGCATCTTTTTGGCACCACCCCTTGGGATGCTTATGAAAAAGCCAGGGAATTGTACCGTCTTTACAGTGATGAAGACTACTCGCTGAAACGCCTTGAACAACTCACGAAACTCAGGACATCAGAAATCAAGAATAACATTCAGGCCTTTATGGATATGGAAGAACAATATCTTCCGAAGTATAATAAACCCTCTGAAAGGCTTAAATTTAGCTATTTTGTGGAATTCAGAAAAAATAAAGAGCTCAAGCGTCTTGTGAATGAGGGAAAAATTTCTTTAATGGATTTTTGTGATTGGGTAGGCGAAGGTAAATTTGGACGCGGTGAAGATATACGCAGACTTCCACTGGTTCTCAAAGACGAACAGTCAAAACAGGCTCTGATAGATGATGATTTCCGGGCTGCACTTGAGCAGTTGGAGCAGAAGAACCCAGCTGCAAAATCTAAACTTTTCGAAAAAATTGAAGATGTTATTGCCGGTCTTGAAAGTCTTCCTTTTGGCGAGTTAGATGAAATTAAAAGAGGGCAGCAACCGTCCAGTGCATACCCGACTGTTTCAGCCGCTGTCCAACCACGGTTCGACAGCCTGCCTCCAGAACGCCGGAACCTATAAAAAGACCCCGCTTCCTAAAATGGGCGTACCGCATCCTTTCCTTGTTTTTTTCAAAATAACCGATCTCTCGTTCATATATTGATTTGTCGCATCCCGATTGAGATGAGCATTCCTTGATGGCATTTATTACATCTTCGACCCTTCCATCATCCAATTCTTTCCGACGCTCTTCCGTCCACAGATGCAGTTTGTCCTTATTCTGACTGAAATATGCCTTACCGACGTTCCAGTAATGTTCACGCGCATGGAACAGATCGACAATCTGGATAGCACCATAAAATTGTTCATCCGCTATATTCCATATCCAGATGGCCCCGTCCCCAAGCACACAAACCTCCTTTGCCCGGCGCATGCCGCGCCGAAGTGCCTCTTGATATATCCGCTGTCCAAACACCTCAGCCGATTCGATTGCACCGGTGTAGCTGGTGGTCCCATCGTCTCGCACCGGACGGCCTTTCCGGTCAACTTCTGTCTGGGTAAAAATGCAACCCAGCTTGACTTCCCTGGTCTTTGCCTGACCGTCTTCACATTTGCCTTGCCTGCCGGCAGTCTCTTTCTTAACTACCGGAACTCCGGTGCCATCCATGCACACATACATCCGTGGAACAGGTTTGATCGGTACAATTTTATCCGACAACGACGTCCTGGCCTCGGCTGCATGAAACGCTTCCACCTGAGCACCTACTGTCTGTGATACACGCTCTACTGCTTTTGTGTTGACACGGATATCCGCCAGCTCATACAAGTCTTGATGACCCAGGCCGAATGGCCGGTAGGCGCCAACCTTGCTCATCATCCGGCGTACCCCACAACTGTAAGATGTCCCTATGTCCAGATCACGGTCTTTCGGGCAAAAACCAACATGACATTTTCGATCATAATAGTATGCCCGCTTAACGGCCACCGGGCCCAACACAGTGAGCAGTTCCTTGTTCCGGTAATCGATAAACTCATACTGATGCCCTTGCCCGCAGGTAATGGTTTTACCCCGGTAACCTCCGCCATCTGCGTTTACGAGTATTCCAAGTATGCTGCCGCCAATGCGGTGCATTGACGAACGGATGCTCATTTCAAACGCTTCAAAGTCAAAATTGCCGTTGGTCGTTTTTTCTGAAACATACCGGCCAACAATGCGACCTATCTCATTTTGTACTTCTTCATGAACAGACTCTGCAATTTTTTTTTAAGTTCGGCCAACTCCTGATCATCTTTCACTTCGGGCACTGGTCGAAGGTCGCAGATACGCTCGTTTACCAAAACAATCTCTTCACACAGCTTTACATAGCGTTGATGGTTCGCAATCTCCTCCAGGTACTTTTGCAACTCCGGACCAAGTTTTACGCTCTTCGCGTAGCTTTTCCCTTTGATTGTTGTGTTCCATAAATGTTGCGGCCCATGCCCTGGATGCCCCTCTTTAGCACATGCGCAGTTTTTTTCCCACATTTACGGTATACAACTGAAATGATTCCCCTCCGGAAATCTCCGGTTTCTTGCAATTGCCTATATAAATGTTCCCGCTCTATCTCCAAGCTTTCAATAGTTTCTTCCATCGGCTTCCTCCTATGGTCTGAATGCTTAACAAGCAACCAGACTATAGGCGAAATATCTCGCCTTGTCAAGTTTTTACCCATATTTATGTCGCAGACCCTTCACAAAAATGTTGTTTGATTCTGCGACAAAAAAAGATTATTTATTTAACCTTGACCGTTACATAAAAATTTACTACTGAAGAAACAATAAACAACAGATATAAAGCGTTGAATAACTCATTATTTAAGCGGGCAAAAAATAGCTGACTTCGTAATTTGTTGTTTGCTATTTGCTGTTCGAGTAAGGAGAATATCCGGATGGAAACTGATTGTATTTTCTGTAAAATTGTAAAAGGAGAGATCCCAAGTACATTTCTTTATGAAAATGATAACCTTGTTGTATTCAGAGATATTAATCCTCATGCGCCTGTCCATCTTCTTATAGTTCCAAAAAGGCATATAAGAAGTGTAAATGATTTGACCGAAGATGATGCAAAAATAGTATCCGAAATGATAATGACCGCTAAAATGATGGCGGAAAAAGAGTCTGTTTCAAAATCCGGTTATAAACTCCTTTTTAACGTGGAAAAAGGCGGCGGTCAGGTTATATTTCATCTTCACCTGCATCTTATAGGTGGGTGGAAGAAGTAATTAATCCTTCCGGATAAAGTTTTTGGACTGCGTTATCAGTCGTCTCCCTTCGACAACGTACCAACTGTACGCCTCACTCAGGGTGGCTTCTTCCGGCCTTGCCAAAAACATTATCTGAAAGTCTTTATAGCCTTGTTGCCGCTTTCAGTTTACTTACTTTTTCACCCAATATTTTATCAAGATCCGGATTATTCGGATTTTCTTCAATAATGCGCTCAAAGGCGCTTCCTACTACTATTCCGTCAACATCGGGAGCTATTTTTCTGACGTCTTCCGGTTCGCTTATCCCGAATCCGACACATATGGGAAGATCGGTTATCGAAGCAAGAAGTCTGGAGTTAACTGTAACTTTTTGTGTATCAAGTCCTGCGCTGCCGGTTACTCCTGTTTTTGAAACAAGGTATAAAAATCCGGAAGATTCCTGAGCAATTTTTTTCATTCTTTCAAGCGGAGTCGTGGGCGCTACAAGACGAATAAGGGCAAGCTCATTTCCCGGCCATTTTGAAGTCATTTCATCCGATTCTTCAGGAGGAAGATCCACCACAAGAACACCGTCAGCGCCTGAAGAGACGGAATCATTGTAAAAAGCTTCAGCCCCATAGGAATAAATAGGGTTATAGTAACTAAAGAGAATTATAGGAATATCTGAAAAAGTCCTTATTTTACGTGTCATTTCCAGAACTGTTTTTATGGTTATGCCTTTTTTAAGTGCCCGCGCAGATGATCTCTGGATTACAGGCCCATCAGCAGTGGGATCGGAAAAGGGTATTCCAAGTTCCATGACATCGAGTCCGGCGGCACACATTGCTTCTATTATTTTAAGCGAAGTATTAAGGTCCGGGTCTCCGGCTGAAAGAAATCCGACAAGAGCTTTTTCCTTATTTTGTTTCAACTCTTCAAATTTTTTATCAATTCTCTTTGTTTTCATCTGACGTAAATTCTCCTCTTACGAACATTATATGAACGGGTTATAAACCAATCCCTACAGTCGTTTTTATTTAAATATCGTTGAAACAATTCCAAGATCCTTGTCGCCTCTGCCGGAAAGGTTAACAATAATGATGCTGTCTTTGCTCATCCGGGGGGCCTGCTGCATTGCATAAGCCAGGGCATGGGAACTTTCAAGAGCAGGTATTATTCCTTCAAGCATGCAAAGTTTTTTGAATGCATAAAGTGCCTGATCATCATCTATAGAGACATAATTTGCTCTTTTTATATCTTTAAATAAAGCGTGTTCAGGACCGACTCCGGGATAGTCAAGCCCGGCGGATATTGAATGAGCCTCAAGAATCTGCCCGTTCTTATCCTGAAGAACATACGATTTTGACCCGTGAAGTACACCTACCGAACCTTCGCCCAGGGTTGCCGCATGTTTGCCGGTAGAGATGCCTTTGCCGGCAGCTTCAACTCCTGTCATTTCAACCGGATCATCTATGAAAGGAAAGAAAAGTCCCATTGCATTACTTCCTCCTCCAACACAGGCGATCAGTAAATCGGGAAGGCGGCCTGCAATATCTATAATTTGTTTTCTTGCTTCTATTCCGATTATTTTCTGGAAATCACGCACCATCATAGGATACGGATGAGGTCCGGCTACAGAACCTATTATATAAAAAGTATCGACAACTGCTCCGACCCAATAGCGCATTGCTTCATTCATGGCATCCTTTAACGTTCCTGTGCCGGACTCAACAGGTACAACCTGTGCACCAAGAAGTTCCATGCGCAATACATTCGGGGCCTGTCTTTTAATATCTTCGGTTCCCATAAAAATCTTGCATTCCATTCCGAACAGAGCTGCTGCTGTGGCTGTTGCAACACCATGCTGGCCGGCTCCCGTTTCGGCGATTACTTTCTTTTTCCCCATCCATTTTGCAAGAAGCGCCTGGCCTAAAGTATTGTTTATCTTATGGGCTCCCGTATGCGCAAGATCTTCGCGTTTTAAGTATACTGAAGCGCCTTTTAAATGCTCACTTAATCTTTTTGCATAAAAAAGAGGGGTAGGGCGGCCTGTGTAAAGTGTCAGTAAATCGTTTAATTCTTTTTTGAATTTTTCCTGCGGCGTGATTTTGCTATATGCTTCTTCAAGCTCAAGAATGGCAGGCATGAGGGTTTCTCCGACATAGCGCCCTCCATAGATTCCAAAATGACCGTTTGAATCCGGGCAGGCGATGGTTTTTAAAGGCGCAAAACCATCAGCAAGAGATTCTTTGTTAATTAAAGAGTTCATTAAAAAATTCTCCTTGTTATTTTTGTAAGCATACACCCTGATACAATTCTTATAAAAGATTCTGCTTTTGCAATATCTTTTATTCCGTAAGAAGATTCCACACCGGAACTGATATCGACCGCATCAGGGCTGCAAAGGGATATGGCTGTAGATATATTTTCCGGTGAAAGACCGCCTGCAAGTATTAGAGGATAATTTTCTCCTACTGCTTTTGCTTTCTCCCAGTCCCATGACAAGGCATTTCCGCCGGGAAGAGTGCCTTTGCCGTATTCTACGATAAACGCCGAGGCTTCATAATTATTTACTTCTTCAATCCGGGGACTTTTTTCAAGAAAAAGAGCTTTTATAACAATCAGACTTTCTTTGCGGCAATCAGCCACAAATTGAGGCGTTTCATTGCCGTGAAGCTGAACTGCACTAAGACCGCATTTCTCAACGGTTTGCATTATTGAAGAAAAAGTTTCATCAACAAAAACTCCGACTGTTTTAATTTTTTCGGGTAAAGCCGAAGATATTTCGCGTGCTGTATCGCAGGTAACATATCTGGGGCTTTTCGGATAAAAAACAAATCCCAGCGCATCTGCTCCAAGCTTAGCACAGGAAATTGCATCGCTTACTCTGGTTATGCCGCAGATTTTAATCTGGGGTGTTTGCTTAACTGTGTCATCTTTTTGCTTAATCATTTTACCAAAACCCCATCTTTTAACGGAGTCATTAAAGATGTTAAAAGCTTGGCCGGATTATCAGCTTTTACAAGACTTTCTCCGATAAGAAAATTAAATATTCCAAAAGAAAGACTTTTTTCAATGTCTTTTCTCTCAGCTATACCGCTTGCGGCAACCGCTGTTTGCTGAGAGTTAAGAAGAGAAGACAAGCGCATGGCAGTATTAATATCTGTATCAAAAGAGCTTAAATTTCTGTTGTTTATTCCGATCAGTCTTGCTCCGGCATCCGATGCCGTTTCAAGCTCTTTTTCAGAGTTTACTTCAACAAGCGCATCCAGATTAAGCTCATCGCAAAGTGAAAGATAATCTTTTAGCTGTTTTAATGAAAGAATCCTTACGATAAGAAGTGCCGCATCCGCTCCCATTGCAGCTGTTTCGTATATCTGATACGAAGATATTGTAAAATCTTTTCTTAAAATCGGAAGCGTCGAAGTGTTTTTTACTATTTTCAGGTCATCTTGATTTGCCATAAAAAAAGTGCTGTCGGTTAAAACGGATATTGCTGCCGCACCTCCTTTTTCATACTCTTTTGCATATTTTTTCGGATCAAGATCAGGACATAATACACCTTTTGACGGAGAGGCTCTTTTTATTTCGGCAATTATGTTAACACCGGATGGTCCCGGCTTTGATAGACTCTGCATAAAGACGCGGTGTTTAGCTTTTTTTACCTGAGCTTTAAGCCTGCTTTCCGGAACAAGTTTTTTTCTTTCTTCAACTTCAACCTTTTTGTGCTCTACTATTTTTGTTAAAAAATCCATTATCCGTTTTCCTGTGTAAATTGAACAAGAGATTCCAGTTTTGATTTGGCAGCGCCGGAATCAATGGATGTTTGTGCAAGCTTAATCCCTTCTTTTAAGTTTAAAGCCTTTCCTGCTGCAACTAAAGCTGCAGAAGCATTTATAAGAATAATGTCTCTTTTAGGGCCTTTTTCTCCATTTAAGATATCTTTTGTGATTTGGGCATTATCAGCCGGGCTTCCGCCGATAAGATCATCAGCTTTTGCAGTTTTGCCAAAAAATTCTTCAGGATCAATATCATAGGTGCGGATAAGGCCGTCTTTTAATTCGGATGTTCTTGTAGGGGCGCAAATTGAAATCTCATCAAGGCCGTCATGACCGTGCACCACGAAGGCTCTTTTTACTCCAAGTATTCTAAGTGCGTGAGCAAACATTTCAGTAAGCTTAGGAGCATAAACACCTAAAATCTGATAATTTGCAGACGCCGGATTGGTAAGAGGGCCAAGCATGTTAAATATACTTCTTAAACCGATCTCTTTTCTTGCTTTTGCCACATATTTCATGGCTTCATGGTAAAGAGGGGCAAAAAGAAATCCTATCCCGATTTCCTGTATGGCTTCTTCCACTATTTCAGGGGCAGTGTCCAGTTTTACGCCAAGAGCCTCAAGAAGATCTGCGCTTCCACACTGACTTGAAACAGAGCGGTTTCCGTGTTTAGCCACAGTTACTCCGCATCCAGCTACAACAAAAGCGCTTGTTGTTGAAATATTAAATGTCTTTGCGCCGTCACCGCCTGTGCCGCAGGTATCGACAACAGTTTTTGCAGATGTCTGAATGCGCCGCGCTTTTTTTCGCATTGCCGAAGCAGCGCCGGCCAGCTCTTCAAATGTTTCGCCTTTTGTGGCAAGAGCGGCCATGAATGCTCCGGTCTGTGCATCCGTTATACCTCCTGAAAAAATTTCACTCATCATCTGAGACATTTCCATCTCATCAAGATCAGTTCTTTCTATTATCTTCTTCAAACTTTCTTTAAACATTGTTTTTCCTCTCACCTCTCACCTTCCACCTTGTGCCTTGTGCCTTGTGCCTTGAACCTTGGACCTTTAATACGTCCCTGCTATCCGATGCTGCTTAAAAAATTGCGTAACAAACGTTTTCCCACAGTAGTCATGATAGATTCGGGATGAAACTGAACTCCTTCGGTCTGATGGGTTTTATGTCTTATTCCCATGATCTCTCCTTCTTCCGATTCGGCCGTAATTTCAAGGCATGACGGAAGAGTCTCTTTCAATACAGCCAGAGAGTGATAGCGCATGGCTTTAAACGGGTTGGCAATTCCCTTGTATATCGTTTTGCCGTCTGATGTAACTGAAGATACTTTGCCGTGCACAAGATATTTTGCCGAAACAATATCTCCGCCGAAGACTGCTGCTATGGATTGATGCCCCAAACATACACCAAGAACGGGGATTTTACCTGAAAAATGTCTGATAACAGGAATGGAAACACCAGCCGATTCGGGTCTTCCCGGACCGGGGGAGATAACCACACCGGATGGATTCAATGCAATGATTTCATCCAATGATGCCGCATTGTTTCTAATAATCTTTACATCAGCTCCAAGCTGTCTTAAGTACTGAACAAGATTATATGTGAATGAATCAAAATTATCTATCATTAAAATCATTTATGATCCCCCAGTGTATTAATAGACTTTAATATAATGTTTTGGGCAAGGCCGGAAGAAGCCGCCCTGAGTAAAGCGTACAGTTGGTACGTTGTCGAAGGGGGGCGACTGATAACGCAGTCCAAAAATTTTATATTAAAGTCTTATCGGTTATTTTGTATGAGTTGCAATGCGTTTTGTATCGCCATCGCCTTGTTTTCAGTTTCTTTCAGCTCACTTTCCGGAATCGAATCGGCCACTATTCCGGCTCCTGCTCTTACCACAAGCTTTCCTTTTTCAACACATGCGGTTCTTATTGTAATAGCCAGATCCATATTGCCGTTAAAAGAGATATATCCAACGGCACCGCCATACGGACCTCTTGGTTCATTTTCAAGCTCTGCTATTATTTCCATGGCTCTTACCTTTGGTGCTCCCGATAAAGTGCCTGCCGGAAAAGTTGCGGCAAGAAGGTCCCATGCATCATAGATTTGTTCAAGATCGCAGTTTATGCTCGAAACAAGATGCATTACATGAGAATATCGTTCTATGACCATAAGGTCTGTAACCTGAACGGTGCCTGTTTCTGCAACCCGGCCAAGATCATTTCTCCCAAGATCGACAAGCATGAGATGTTCCGCCCGCTCTTTTTCATCGGAAAGAAGTTCATCAGCAAGCGCCCTGTCTTCCTGTTCGCTGTTTCCCCTTTTTCGTGTTCCGGCAATCGGGCGAAGTGTGGCCACCCTGTTTTCAAGCCTGACCATTGTCTCAGGCGATGAACCCACAAGAGCAACATCTCCAAGATGCATAAAAAACAGATAAGGCGAAGGATTAATATATCTTTGCACCCGGTATAATGTCCGTAAATCAGGAGCAGCATCGCAAATGAAAGGCTGGGAAATAACTGCCTGGATTATATCTCCCGCTCTTATGTATTCTTTGGTTTTTTTAACATGATCAAGAAATATTTCCGGTTTTTGCTTTGGATAAAGAGAAAAATCTCCTTTAACCGAATCAGTATTATTAAAAGTGATCTGCTTTTTGATTTTTTCCGTCATCGACTCTATGCGGGCTTTTGCTTTATCAAAAGATATTTCCGGATTATTATCATCATCTGTAAAGCAGATGCTTATTCCAAGAAGCGTATTTCTGATATTATCAAAAATAATTACCTCATCCGGAATGATAAAATGGGAAAGAGGTTTTTCTTCTTCAATCGGACAGGGAACAGGTTCAAAAAATGAAACCATTTCATATGACAGATAACCGACCATTCCTCCCCAGAAACGGGGAAGTCCCGGTAATACCGAAGGCCGGTAGTCCTTCATAAGATCCCGTAAAACATCAAGAGGTTTATTGTTGTGGGGTATGTTTTTAACGGTTCCGTTTTCTTTTACTTGCACATGATTTTTAAATACGAGTATATGTGTACGTGCCGAAGTTCCGAGAAAACTGTATCTTCCCCATCTTTCTCCGCCCTCAACGCTTTCAAGCAAAAAGACCGGCCCGTTACCGCCGTAAAATTTATGAAGCAATGATACCGGGGTTTCGGTGTCTGCAAGTATTTCCACGCAAAGCGGGATAACATTGCTCTTTTCGGAAAGAGCGCAAAATTCTTTCTTATCCGGAAATTGATTTAATAACATTGTTATTCCTTTATATAATACAATGTTGATATTTATATACTATAAACTTTCAGATAATGTTTTTGGCGCTGAAAGTCTATAAAAAAAGGGCCGTAAATTATTATTTTACGACCCTTTAAAATAGAAAAGACCGCAAAACCTTTTGTATTGTCCGCGATCCTTTGTTTTATTATTTTATATCAGATAATCAGATTAATAGGACTCCGCGGGCAAGTGTTTTTCATAGGCCCGCCAACACCAATGCTTATTTTCCGATTCTATAATGTTATTAAAATATGTTTTCATAAGTTCTTCTTCAAATAATTTTTCAGCATATTTACATACGGTTTGAAGCGTTGTCAAGAAAATTTACCCGGATTGAAATTTTATGGTATTATCAATATCATTTCAAAAAGTTAGAGATCAAAAACTTATTAGCACAATTTACATAGGGCATCCACAAGCACCCCCTATCCATAATTTTTAAATCTGGCAACTATCTACTATTAAGGATTTTTAGCTTACATGTTTGATATTGATAACTCAATGCCGTTGAATTAAGAAAAAGTACTTGCAAATATTCATATAATGAGCTAATTTATTTGTAAATTCTGAATATCTTCAACTTATCAAAAGGAGGAAATAAATGTTAAAAAATCTCTTTCAAAACAACAAAGT
>NZ_JBAMMY010000200.1:0-2287 GCF_051233685.1 Desulfobacterium sp. N47 | reverse complement strand
GTCCGGTTGTTGAGAAAATATCGCAAAAACTTGATTCACAATCGGATGCCAATGATTTGAATGGTAGTAATTTAATAAACTGCCATCAGCTATCCGGCTGACTTTAAAAAAACTATGACTTTCCGTTCAGACACTATATATTGTTTTTCCGTGTCTTTGGCGAAAGTTATCGTTAGCCCTGGCTGCTACTGACCTCTGCGTTCAGCATAAAAAATATAGGAACTAAGATGAAGACATTATTTATCTGCTTAGCCAATTCAAAAAAACTTGGTGAAAGATGTATTGCTGGCATAGAAGTAAAAAAAGTTGGTGGAACATATCAGCCAATTGAAAAAGAAGGAAAACCAAAATGGTTGAGACCGATTTCCAAATACCAACATGGCGCAGTTAGCGAGGATTTAGTTGGTGGAATTAGGTTGATGGACATTATAGAGATTGATGTTGAAAAATTATGCCCTGATGGATATCAATCTGAAAATGCAACTTTTAACCCAGCATCAATAAAAAACATCGGAAATGTAAGACTGTCAGAAGAAAATTTAGACAGTCTTATTGATATGAAACAATATAACCTTTTTGGCAATAGAGGAAAGGCGGTATCAGAGGATGTCATTGATTCGGTTGATCATTCTCTAACATTAATAAAAGTAACTGATTTTCAAGTAAATAAAAAAGAATCGGATGGCCAACTCAGAATAGATTTTGAATTCAACAATAATCATTACGGCCTGCCGATCACAGACATTGATTTTATTCAAAAATTCAGCGAGAATGAAACATTGCTGGAAAATACAAGTTGTCTATATTTAGCGATATCACTCGGCATTTACCATAATGGCTGGCACTCAAAATTAATTGCTGGTGTACTAAATTTTTGAAGATGGAACAAAATAATAAAATTATATATACAATTGGTTATTCGGCTCATACAATCGAATCATTTATTACGGCATTGGAAAAATTTAACATAACCGCAATAGCTGATGTTCGGTCACAACCTTATAGCAAGTTTAAACCAGAATTTAACAAGGAAAATTTAAAAAAAGTTTTAATAAATAATGGAATAGAATATGTTTTTCTTGGCGATAATATTGGGGCAAGAATTAAAGCTCCTGAATGTTATAAAAATGGACAAGTTGATTATGAATTAATCTCTCAGCACCCTTTGTTTCAGGCCGGTATTGATCGCCTACTAAAAGGGATGGAAAAATATTCAATTGCACTGATGTGTGCGGAGAAGGATCCTATAAATTGTCATAGGACAATTTTGATTTGTAAACATCTTAAAAGATATCAAATTCAAATTTATCATGTCCTTGACGCTAATACTTTTGAGAATCATTCAGAAACAGAAATTCGTTTAATGAAATTATTCAATTTAGAGCAACCTGATCTTTTTATAAAAGACTCAGAAAGACTTGCAGAAGCATATTCTCGACAAGAGGAAAAAATCGCTTATGTAGCAGAAAACGAAGCTGCGTATAAGGTCAACCATACAGGATTTGACAGTGAATAAGATTAAATTATTTACAATGGGGTTTACAAAAAAAAATGCAGAAACATTTTTTGAGAAACTTAAAAAATTTGGTGCCGTAAAACTGATAGATATTCGTTTAAATAATGTTTCTCAACTTGCAGGTTTTACAAAAAAGGACGACTTAATTTATTTTTTGAAAAAAATTTGCACCTGTGATTACATGCATGAACCTCTTCTCGCCCCTACAAAAGAAATATTAGATGCCTATAAGAAAAAAGAAATCACTTGGGCAGAGTATGAAAAGAGATTCAACGATTTGCTAATATCGAGAAAAGCCCATACCTTACTGAGCGTATCGGAACTTCACATGGCTTGCTTGCTATGCAGTGAACCAACGCCCGATAAATGTCATCGAAGGCTTGTTGCTGAGTTCTTTAAACGTAGTTTTGAAGACATTGAAATAATACATCTATAATTATTGTTGCACAATCGGGTAGCCGGGGGTTTTTCTCCCCCAGACCCCACGGCACGCAGCATGCGGGTCCGCACTGCGCGCCTCACTTAAATTACCGGGCCGTAGCCGGGTAATGGATGTTCACCCACAGTTCTTTGACAGATAGCAGACCTTGATCCCTGAGCCATTTAATTCTATTCCGACATATATAATATATTGGCTCCTCGCTAAAAAGTATGGGTAATCCGATTCAAGACATGATAGATATCAGTCATCAAGAGATAGAGGAGGTTGAGACAAATTACTATGAGAGATACGGAACTATTTCAGTTGGCATTGGGTTTGACATCACCATG
>NZ_JBAMMY010000199.1:0-1852 GCF_051233685.1 Desulfobacterium sp. N47 | reverse complement strand
AGAGGTATGCTATCGTTTCAATCGTAGGTTTTGGAATAAGGAAGTGTTCCATCGCTTATTATTTGCTTGCGCTACAACGACCACTATAACGAGGGATGAGCTGATGTCAAAAAAGCGGGTCAGCTAAGTCAATAGGCAATTATATTAATATGAACATAAATATGGAGGATTTTTCATACATATTATAAGATAGAAAAGATGGGATAACCATAAACACATGTAAATATGATAAGTATCAAGTGAAGGAAATTTCATTCGGTCGATATATTTAAAAAATAAAACCCTAAAAATAGATAACTGACATATTGTTGCTGTGGAAAAGCATGATATGGTACTTAAACATAAAAATATTGCAGTATATTTTCTTCAATAAACCAGTCATGATATATAATAGAATTAAGATATCTGTGATACAATATATAGTATATTCCTACGTCAATATAGTGACTAAACGCCATTATATTGACGGATTTGTCTTTTGCTCGTTGATTTAGATCCTTATATCCATGAATAATTGTTTTAGCGGAATATTTTTTGACATTAGCCAGTAACTATTTAAAATATATAGGATAAATCCCCTATTATTTCCTTTTTCCTTACTATGATCCTTTCCTTAATTATTAACCGAATTTTAATTTGTTCGTAATAATATCAAAACAAATCTTTATTATAAAATATCCGGTATTACAAAAAGCACTAAAAGCAAGAAAAGTAGGCATAATGTTTTTTTATTATAAAATCATTAAAACCACAGGAGGATAATATGGAGATTTCATGCGGATTAAAACTTGAATGCTATACAGGACACCTTACAAAAAGCCCTTGCAGGGATTGCGGGTTAAAAGACAATCTTCCGTCTTGTTCCGTTAATTGTAAAATATTGAGTAAGGTACAAGCGGATTTGGCCGGTATGATATCGTGTTCAAATAACTGTTCGGAATTTGAGCCATATTCCCTTTCAAATTATAAATCCTTATCAATTTAAATAGCCTTCTTAAGATGATGCTAAGGATCAGTACTCCCGGGTATCATGAAATAAAACATTAATTGAGATGAAACCTGATGAAGGTTATTCTTTCCGGTATTAGAAGTAATATATTAATTTCATAAGACTTACTTTATTATTAATTAACGGAGGCCTCCATGTATGAATATCATATTGTACCTAAGTCAGATTCAGACAAACATTTTCAGAAAGCCCTGATAGGATTTAAGCCTATTCCAAGCGTTAACTCCAAAAACGAGCTATGCACATTTTGTGGCTGTAAACATTCAAACTTGCCAATGGATGAAATAATTGCGGTTGGATTCGGCAACGCATTATTAACCAGGAATGGTAATTGTATATATTCGGAAATAGATGCCCAAAGCTGCGGCGATTATATGTCTGTGGCTCAGGCTGAAGAAATGGCTGCAGCAGATCCTGACCAGGACTGGAGGATACATCTTTTGGCTCCTTTTAGTGAACAGCACTATCAGCGCCAGGGCGAATGTCATTGGGTATTATATGAAAAGTGCGAAGGGTTTGCATGAAAATAAAAAAGATATGATAAGCAAAAATATAAGGAATAAGGATAGATTGTGAATATCACCAATCTTATCCTATGGTTGAACAAGCCAACTATCTTTATATTATAGCAATTGTCATAAATCTGTTCCGATTGGGTATGGGTACGTATACCCAATTACAACAAAGCAATCGGAATATTATTAACTTGAGAGTCCAAAGTTTAAAGCCATCAAGCTGCCAGCGGTATCCGGTCCGGTGGCAGCTTTTTGCTCTTTGACATAATTATTGGATATATCGCACAGTTGTTGAAAAAACGAAAATTAAAGTAGTACTCTTCTTGGA
>NZ_JBAMMY010000198.1:0-12769 GCF_051233685.1 Desulfobacterium sp. N47 | reverse complement strand
GCCAGACTTCGGCCTTCCCCACACGTCCACTGGGTCGGCATCTTCGTTCTATTCACGAGGCTACTTATAGGTTCACTTTCGCTACGGCCTGCCGTTTTGCCAATTGGGAACTCACGACCCTCTGTTGCCAGAACGCCGCTCCCTTGAACTACCGGGTGCACGGACAATTACCCGGACGGAACTTTAACCCGATAGATGAAACAACTGTTACTGCGAACTGACGCCCTACACTTATATAGTTTCCTCATATCAACAAGAGAAAAAAGCCTCCTACATCTAATGTTCTTTCACCAAGCTGCACCAACAAATTTATATCTGCAATAGCGGAGAAAAGAGGGAGAAGCAGATCGATCAACTCGTGTATAAATTGTACAATTTAACGGAAGAAGCGGAGAATAAGGTACAGGCGAATTATGTTTGATTGGGCTTCCTTCAGACAGAACCTCACGATTCCGCTCTTGCTTCAGGCTAATATTTATGCTAATAAAATTAAACATTAACAGGATTCACACACAGGGGACATTCACTCCATAAATTTATGCCCTTGCCGGGCGTACTCCAGCGGCTGTACATGGATTGCCGCTAACGACGCAGCAAACTGTGAGCCTTATTGTTCTGCACCAAAATATTCATTATTAAGTAAGCTGGTTATGATATAATAGTTAATAGGAAGGCCGCTATGAGATTTGAATGGGACCCAAAGAAGGCTGAGGCAAACATCAAAAAACACGGAGTTACGTTTCAAGAGGCAGCTACAGTTTTTGGAGACCCTCTGGCCATTACGTTCCAAGACCCGGATCATTCCGTGGATGAAGAAAGACAAATGACTTTTGGCTTATCTTTACAGAAACGGCTCATTATTGTATCACATACGGAACGTAAAGATAGAACAAGAATCATAAACGCGCGTCTAATGGACCGCAAAGAAAGGGTGATCTATGAAGAAGGTTAAGGCAACCGATGAACTCCGACCCGAATATAAACGGGAAGATCTTGGCGTGGGAGTCCGCGGCAAGTACTATGAAGAATACTGCAAAGGCACCAATCTCGTATTGCTGAGTCCTGATGTGGCAGAAGTATTCTCTACCGAAGAAGCCGTCAATGAAGCTCTACGGTCTCTGATTAGTCTGGCAGAGAAATCGACAGGCCGAACGAGTCGTTCCACCGGATCGCCTAAAAAACGGGCTTCCCGGTGAACTTTGTGTTATGGGTAATTAAGCCATATAAATAGCCATATATTTATATTGACACAGTTCCTTTCTAAACATATTGTAAATTTATGAAAAAACGATTTGATTTTGAGTGGGATTCCAATAAAGACACGAATAATCAAGAAAAACATGGCGTTTCTTTTGCCTTGGCACAGCTTGCTTTCTTAGATCATAATCGTGTCATTCTGGAGGATCTTGAGCACAGCGACGATGAAAAACGATTTTATTGCCTTGGTCGTGTCTCTGGCGGAATTATGACAGTTAGGTTTACCTACAGAAAAAACAAAATCAGAATTATCGGCGCCGGATATTGGCGGAAAGGAAAAAAGATATATGACAGCCAAAATAAAATACACCGATGAGCCCATTGGAAAGGTTAAGGTCATTTCCGACTTTCTTCCTTCACCTGAAGAACTTGCCTTGAAAGACGAAACCGTCAAGGTCACAATTTCTCTGAGCAAAACGAGCATTGATTTTTTTAAAAAGGAAGCAAAGAAATATAATACTCAGTATCAAAAAATGATACGCCGACTTCTCGATGAATATTCAGCACATCAATAGCAGCGAGCCCATAATCTCACCATGCACAGGTTTCGCAGGGGCGGGGCCGCCTTGGTTTTGGCCAAATTTGGTGTTGAACTCACATTTGCGAAGTCCGCAAACCCTGCTCACCTGTGATGGTGAGGGTTAGCCACCTTGAATTAGAACGTAATTCCATAGTAATTTAATTCTTGACAGAAACCTATAAGAACATTAATCTGACTAGTCAGACTAGGTTGAAGATAAGGAGGTATTAATATGAAAACTAGCTGGAAACTTCAAGATGCAAAAAGCCATTTCAGTAAATTAGTTGAACAAGCTCTTAAAAAAGGGCCGCAATATGTTACTAGGCGAGGCGTAGAAGCCGTAGTTATTATTTCAATTAAAGACTATGAGGCCTTAACTTTTGCAAAACCCTCGTTTAAGGAAGTCCTTTTAAGTTGCCCTAAAGTTGACCAAGACTTTGAATTTAAAAGGCAAAATGATTTGCCGAGGAGTATTGAATTTTGAAATATCTACTTGATACTTGCGTTATCTCAGAATTTGTAAAACCCGTGCCACATGAAAAAGTGATTTCATGGCTAAAAGACATTTCGTCTGAGATGCTATTTTTAAGTGTAATCACAATTGGTGAAGTTCGTAAGGGTATTACAAAATTACCAGATTCTAAAAAAAAGCAAAAATTAGCACTTTGGCTGAATACGATACTCGAAGAATATCAAGAAAGAATTATTCCCATAGATTTGATGGTTGCGGATACCTGGGGAATTATACAGGGGAATGCTGAGAAAAATGGACTTTCGATGTCATCTATCGATGGATTAATTGCCGCCACTACTTACACTTATAATTTAACGCTTATAACCCGAAATGAAGATGACTTCACAAGCAGTAAAATTCCAATAATAAATCCTTGGAAATTATAATAGGCGGTTAACATTACGCTTGAGGCGGACCGAACGGCGGAACGGATCAAGTCTGCCTTTGACTCACCTTCATTGCCGGCAGTGATTATTAATTTTTTTAAGGTGTTCCTTTCTTCAATCGGGTCGTCTAACCATCCATTTTCTGCCGATAAAGACGGCAGAACTGAACATTATATTTTGAAAGGATATTTTTCGTGTTAATTTCTGAGCCTACAAAATACGGAGCAGGTGTAAAGAGTTCCGGAGATTACAAAGATCTTAATAGTCTTCATCTTCAAAAAACTGCCGGCGAAAGATGCGCGCCTGGATTTGTTTGCTACAACGGCTCCGAAGAATTTACACTTAAAGGTATTCGTGTGTTGAATCCCATAAAAAATGGAAAGTTCGAAACAATTATACCTTCGTAAAAAGTCCGGGAAAGTACTGGGATGCTGATATATTGAAAAAGTTAAAAAACATAATAAAAACAATAAAAAGATAATGATTTTAGAAAAAGAGAATAAGATGGGGAAAAATAATAACACGGCAAATAAAGATCCGCTCATCAACATGCTTAATGCTGCTACCAAAAATGATTTGATTGAATTGGTTAATGAATTAATTAAAAACGATATTTCAATGCGCAGAATGTGTATAGATAATTTAAAGGAAAAAGTCGATGTAAGTCCATCTGTTAATGGTTCCGCTGAATCTTCCGCCGCACTGACATTATGGTATGAAATAGAGCCCGAATTATCAGAACTTGATGAATATGGAGGTGGCGATTATAGCACAGAGGATGATCTATGAGACGCCTTGTATCAACTTGAGGAAATATTGAAAAAGATGACATTATCTGAAGAAGACAGGGGTGAATTGTTAGATGAAGTTTTCTCGTATATCGAAAGCGGCAACGCAGGAATGGATGAACTTAGGATGTTTCTGGCTGAAAGAGCAAAAGAGGCAGGAGATCGGGAAACTTATTTGAAGTATTATTTTTCTCAGAAAACTGATCCTCTTACCTTTTGACTAAAATAAAATATTAAATTTTCCATGAATCATAAACTTTCTGCCTTGATGCGGCGGATGTTTTAAGTATTGCTACATTCACATCAACATAATCATATACTATTGCTTTGTTTTTGCCCGGAGCCGGTCTTAGTATCCTTCCAAGATATTGAAGCACTCTTCCGGCAAACCTTATGGGAGTTACAATAAAAAGAATCGACAGGTTTTTGCAATCGAAACCCTCTCCGATTAACTGCCCTGTTGCAATAAGCACTTTTACTTCCCCGTTATTAAGACGGTCAAGGATATCTTTCCTCTTAAGCAGCGGCACATCGCCTGTGAGTAATTCCGATGATATTTTGTACCTGTATTTTAATATCGAGTGCAGGGTTTCACAGTGCTTTTTCCTGTCTGTCAGCACAAGGCAACATTTTCCATCTCCATCTTTTGTTTCTTTTGCAATGTCTGAAGCTATAAGATGGTTCCTTCCGTCGTTTGCGGTTAGTTCGGAAAGCATTTTGCTGTATTCATTAACAGGATCAAAAAACGGATTAAAATCCGTTTCTCTTACAATAACCTCGGCAGGCAGAAGATCTCCCCTCTCTATAAGCGCTGTTTTATCGATTTCATGCCGTACATCTCCAAGATACCAGAATATGAGTTTTGAAAGATTGTCTCTGCGCCATGGCGTTGCAGACAAGCCCAGCATATATTTTGAATCAAAGCCGGATACCGCTTCATTAAATGTTCTGCTGGGAGTTCTGTGGCATTCGTCAACCACAAGATATCCTGTTTTTAAAGAAACCTCTTCAACACATTTGTAAACTGACTGAACAAGGGCTACGGTAATCTTTTCACCTATTTTCTTTTTGCCCGATCCAATTATTCCGATTTCTTCTCTGGCAATACCAAGAAATGTTTCAATACGTTCGATCCATTGGTTTGCAAGTTCTTTTGAGTGTACGATTATCAATGCGGGCTGCATTCGCTGCTTTATCATATAAAGAGCCATTACAGTCTTGCCACTTCCTGTAGGAGAATTCAATGTTCCGAAATCCTTGGAAAGCATTACACTGACTGCCTGATCCTGAAAAGGTTTTAACAAGCCGTTAAATGTAAAATCAACCGGAGGAAGAACACGCCGTTTATCCGCAATTTCATGTTCAATTGCATGGCGCTTACAAAGAAGTATAAGCTGACGCATAAAACCTCTTGGAATGCAAAGGCCCCCTCCTTTTATTCTGTCATAAAACTTTAAAACCCTAGGAGTTCCCCTGTTCCAGCGACCCATTTTTTCATTTTCTATCCACTTGGGATTGGATAATGTAAGCTTTTCTATAAGCATCTGATATAAATCAGTTGGGATTTCAGAAAGCATCAGGTTGTTTGATATGACGATTTTCAAGTTATTACCTTTACGACAAAGTCTATCAACACTTTTTTAAAAGCTAAGGTAAGTTTCGAATCAGGATATTTTGACATATATCTCTCAATATCTGCCATTTCATCGATATCGGTCTTTAAAGAAAGCAAGTTGCAAGTGATACCGAGAGATCCGGCGATTTTAAGGGTTGATGATAAAACATCCTTTGTACTCCATGCAATATTTTCAAACAATTGAGGATAAGAACCTGACAAACCTATAAGATAATATCCACCATCATCCGAAGGGCCTAAAACAAGCTTGCCGGTTTTAAGAAGTTTAAAAGCCTTAAGGATATCAGCATGAGATATCCCGGGGCAATCCGTTCCTGCAATACAGATTCGTTCATAATCATTTGCAAACCCCTGGTTGAAAGCGGCATACATTTTCTTTCCCAGATCCCCTTCAGGCTGGTCTTTTACAATAATACCGTCAGCTATTTTTTCAAAGTATACTTTTGAGCTACCCGGCGTTTTATAAATAATAACATCATAATCTTTATAATCTTTCAAAAAAGCTACATTTTTAATGATATGGCGAAGCAGCAGATCGTAAAGAGATGAAGCGGCCTTCATGCCGGTATCTTTTCCCAGTCTGGTCTTAACCTGCCCGCAAACAGGTTCTTTGGCAAAAAGAACCAGAAGCTCTTTATTCATCTTATATCCCTGTAAAGCTTTGCAAGGCGGTATGGTGATACTCCTGTTCTGAACAGGAAAGGAATAAAAAGCATAAGTGCGGCAGCAGTAATGACGCCATGCTTAAATCGTCTGTATGATACATCAACAGTCAGTCCGGAATAGTATAATTTGCCCACAGCAAAAACCTTCCTTGAAAACTCATAGTCTTCCATTATGGGGATTTCGGGAAAGCCCGATACGGATTTAAAAGCATTTTTTGTAACAAAGATTGCCTGATCGCCATACATATATTTTGCATATCGGGATCTTAGCCCGGAAATATAAGCAAAAAAACTGTCAAGTCCGCCAAGATTCTCTTTGTTGTCGCATCTTATCCTGAATCCGCCTGCCACAAATCCTGAATCAACAGCTTTCATAACCTCGGATTTCCATTCTTTCGGAAGAGATGCATCGGCATGCAGAAAGAGTAATATATCACCCTTTGCCCTGTCTGCGCCATAATTCATCTGAGTTGCACGCCCGGCTTTGGCGGATTTCAGAAGAATTATATTCTCAAATCCTTCTATTATTTCCACAGTCCGGTCCTGGCTGCCGCCATCTACCACAATTACTTCGGAGTCTTTATCAAGAACCAAAAGCAGGGATTCAAGCTGTCCTGCTATGATCTTTTCCTCGTTGAATACAGGAATTATGATGGAGATCATTTTGATAGTCTTTTGTTATTCCAGAGCGCCCTGGCATGAAGAACCGGCGCCTGCCGTACACCCGTAACAATGATTATGCAGCGCTATCGGGCGCTTGCTAAGCTTTTTAATATCAAATCTGCTGATGTGATCCGAATATCCGGAACTGATAGGCATGTTGAGCATCTGATTAAAATCACAGTCAAACAAACTGCCGTTGTATGCTACCGAAACCATTGTTCTGCACATAACATTTTCAAGAGCTGCCGGGTTAAATGCCTGCAACAACTCAAACATATATTCATCATAGTTTCCGGAAGCCAGAAGAAAGTCAAGATACCTGCCGACCGGCATATTGTTTATGCAAAACAGAGTATTAAAATCTATACCATAATTGTTTTTTAAGCTTTGTTTATAATTTAGCTCAAGACTTTTCTGGCTTGCAGGCAGATATGCGCCAAGTGGATTATGGACAAGATTAAGGACAAGGCCGCTTTCGGGTTTGCCATAACCTTTTTCATTCAGTTTTTTTGCAGCCTGTATAAATTTTTTAAAAAAACCCTTTCCGCGCTGCCGGTCAGCTCTGTTCTCGTCACAATCCGGAAGCGACGCTGCTATCTCCACATTATTTTGAGCATAGACTTCAACAAAATCCGAATATCGGCCTTCAGTCAGTATTGCAAGATTTGATCTTGCTATAAGTCGTCGCCCAGGCTTTGCAGTTTGTTCTATAAATGTTTTTATCCCCGGATTCATCTCAGGGGCTCCACCGGTGATATCTACAATGCTGATACTGATGTTTTTCCTGAGTACTTCTGCACATAAACCAAGAATATCGGGAGACATAACTTCTTCTCTTTTATCTCCTGCTTCAACATGGCAGTGCCTGCAAAAAAGATTACACCGCTTTCCAACATTTAGCTGTAACACTTCTATCCCGGTTGCATATACAGGACCTGCCAGCTTTTGGGTAAAGTGAACGGGACATCTGTTCAATGTTGCTATCTGATCGGAAAAAGCCATTTTACATACTCTTTTTTCTGATTATTTTCCGCATCTGTGTTGAATGAACAAGAGTTATGCCTGCCATCATTGAAGCTCCGACATGCACAGCCTCCATCATCTCATCTTCACCGATGCCAAGCGAGAGGCATTTATTAGTATAAGCATCTATACAGTAAGGGCAATTCTGAGTCATTGCCACAGTAAGTGCTATAAGAGTTTTTTCCCGTTCACTTAATTTACCGGCTGAAGCCGAAACTTCATAGTAATCAAAGAATTTATTGCCCTGATCGGAGGCATATTCTGCAATATTGGAAAAATCCGCCAGATCCTCCGGTTCATAATAATTTGATGCCATATTATTTTCCTTTATCCTTGAATATTATATCCCCGAAAAATGCCGTTGCTTTCTCACCGGTATTGTCCGTATCGGTCATGATAGCAACTCCGGAAACCATAGGCGGTTCAGTGCCGAAAGCTTTTTTATAGTCTTTGTAAACATCGCGTTCTTCTTCTATCCACCGGTTAAGTTTCTCATCGCCGCTTTCCACCACATACATCATGGTCCGGTTTGTATAGGGATTAGGACTTAAAGTTCCCTTCGGGGCGTGGCTTCCCCAGATATAATTTATTGCCGCATATGGCGGATATTGCCCGTAGACAAGCCGGGCCAACTCATATTTGGATCTTTCCCATAAAGAAAGCTTTGCCGGATCATATTCAAAGGTAATATACACTCTTGCCGGATAATCATCACCGCTTTTACTGTGGATATCACCTTTTTCAAGAATGTTACTGACCTTCCACCGCCAGTTTACTATTGGATATTTATTCAGATTGATACTTGTTTTTCGGATAAGAGCGGAAGCTGAGGCATTGGCTTCCGCCTTGATGACAAAACAGCCATTATCTCTTACCCGCGAATAGAGTGTATGTTTTTCAATTTTTTTAAATAAAAGCGTCTCCCATCCGGCAGGAAGATTTTCACCGCTTTTTTCGGTACAAAAATTTCCTATAATTAAAACGTTTTTATCTGTAAGATCAAGACAGCTGGCATCTCCCGGTATAAAACAGAGAATTAATAAACACAGACTTACTGCGGCTATGAGCCTTAACTTTTCGGAAAATAAAAAAAAACTTTCCATAAGCTTTTTCTCTAAATAAAGCAGATCAGGTCAGCGATTAAACGGCTATAAATTAGTATGCCACTTTATAATTTAACCGTCTTTACTCTCAAACAAAGTTCATCAAGTTGAGCTTTGCTTGTTTCTGATGGCGCATTAGTCAAAAGGCATGAAGCCTTCTGTGTTTTCGGGAAAGCAATTACGTCCCTTATGGATGACCCGCCACAAAGTATCATGATCAGCCTGTCGAAACCAAAAGCGATTCCGCCGTGAGGTGGAGCGCCTGAATCAAGTGCCGAAAGGAGAAAACCGAATTTTTCATTGTATGATTCGGGCGTCATGCCAAGAGTTTCGAAAACGGTTTCCTGCAATTTTTTCTGGTGAATACGTATGCTGCCGCCACCGATTTCAGAACCGTTTAATACAAGATCATAGGCTCTTGAACGAACTGCAAGGGGGGTTTCCTTTAACAGCTCGAAGTCTTCCTCAAGCGGGGAAGTAAAAGGATGGTGCATTGCCTGATATCTTTTTTCGGTTTCATCATATTCTATCATTGGAAACTGAGTAACCCATAAAAAATTAAATACATTATCATCGATAAGATTCAGTTTTTGGGCGATATGGTTTCTTAAATGCCCAAGGGCATCATTTGTGATTTTAGGTTGATCTGCTACAAAGAAAATCAGGTCGCCGGTCTCAATGCCAATACGTTCTGCAAGGGCTTGTTTTTCATTTTCAGTAAAGAATTTTGCGATAGGAGACTGCCATCCGTCTTCCTTAACCTTTATCCAGGCAAGCCCTTTTGCTTTATAAACGGCAGCAAATGCAGTAAAATCATCAATCTCTTTTCTTGAAAAACCAACGCATCCTTTAGCATTTAATGCTTTAACTATACCGCCTTTTTCAACAACAGTTGAAAAGACCTTGAATCCTGATGTTTTTACTATATCCGAAACATCTTTAAGCTCCAGTCCGAAACGCAGATCAGGCTTATCAAGTCCATAACGATCAATTGCTTCCGAGTACGGAATTTTTAAAAACGGAGTTTGGATATCTTTGTCGAGCACATCCTTAAAAAGATTTTTTATTAAACCCTCAGCAAGATCCATCACATCATCTTCACCCACAAAACTCATTTCAATATCTATCTGGGTAAACTCAGGCTGGCGGTCGGCTCTTAAGTCCTCGTCTCTGAAGCAGCGTACAATCTGATAGTACCTGTCAAAGCCGGAAATCATTAAAAGCTGTTTAAAAATCTGCGGAGACTGGGGAAGAGCATAAAACATTCCCGGATTTATACGGCTTGGGACAAGATAGTCGCGGGCACCTTCAGGAGTACTTTTAGTTAAAACCGGAGTTTCAATATCTATAAACCCAAGCCCATTTAAGTATTTTCTTACAGATGCAGCAGATTTATGGCGAAGAATAAGGTTTTTTTGAATATTTGGCCGTCTTAAATCAATATGCCTGTTTTTAAGGCGAACATTTTCGGAAACATCCACAGAGTCTTCAATCAGAAACGGAGGGGTGCATGCTTCATTTAAAATTTTAAGCTCAGAAACAAAAACCTCAATCTCACCGGTCTTCAGATTCGGATTAATCATTCCTTCGGGGCGTTTTTCAACCTTTCCCCGGATTCCTATAACATATTCGCTTCTTATTTCATGCGCTTTACTATGTGTTTTGCTCTCATAATCCGGATTGAAAACAACCTGGGTTAAACCTTCCCTGTCACGCAAATCAATAAAGATTACTCCTCCGTGATCTCTTCTGCGCTGTACCCATCCCATAAGAACTACTTCTTTACCTGTATCCTTGCTGCCAAGTTCACAGCAATTATGGGTTCTTCTCATTTTACCAAGTATATCTGCCAACTGTTTGAGTCCTTTCAAAATAATAATACGTTTTCCGGTTTATGAAATTCCCGGAATTCTTGTTACATGGAACCCTTTAGACTGAAAATGATAAGATTATAATGTCTTTTTATTTACACAAATATTGATTTAAGCTTTTCCACTATGCCATCTATAGGCACTGAAACCTGCTCCTTTGTCATCATATTTCTTAAAATAGCAGATCCTTCGCTGAGTTCATTATCTCCTATAATGAGAACATGACCGGCTGCGAGCCTGTCTGCTTTTTTCATTTGCCCTTTTAAACCCTTATCGGAAAAATCGGTTTCGGTTTTTATTCCGGAAAGACTAAGAGCGCATGACCATTTAAGTGCATTTGTTCTGGCCTGTTCTCCAAGAGCTGCAATAAAAAGATCGGGTTTGCAGGAAACACCGGCATTATCTGAGGAAATAATTTCTGCAAGCCTGTCGAAGCCTATTGCAAAACCAATTGCAGGCTGAGAAGGTCCTCCTAAAGACTCTATAAGCCTGTCATAACGTCCGCCTCCGGCGACAGCACTCTGTGCGCCAAGTGAACCCGTATGTACCTCAAAAGTCGTTCTTGTATAATAGTCAAGACCCCTTACGAGCCTCTTATCTATTTCAAATTGAATATTCAAATCGTTCAATGAATTTTTTACTGCTTCAAAATGCTCTTCGCACTCATTACACAGATGTTCTATAATGGATGGAGCGTCCTTCATTGCCTCACGGCATGCAAGTACTTTACAATCCAGAACTCTTAAAGGATTTTTTTCCTTTCTTCTCTCACAGTCCGAACATAGCATTGCTGTTGTATTTGACATGAACTTTTGAAGCGATTTCTTAAATCCGGGACGGCATACCGGGCAGCCAAGAGAATTTAAATACACACAAACATCAGGAACAGACAATCTTTTTAACAGCTCAACCAACATAAATATAAGCTGGGCATCCGTAAGGGGGGAATCAACCCCCAGGACTTCGGCATTAATCTGATAAAATTGCCTGTAACGTCCTTTTTGCGGTCTTTCTCTCCTGAACATCGGGCCTATAGTGTAGAATTTTTGTACCGGATCAATCGCATAAAGCCTGTGTTGAATATAAGCCCTTACAATTGATGCCGTGGCTTCAGGTCGCAAAGTAATCATTTCATCTTTTTTGTTAAGAAAAGTATACATCTCTTTCTCAACGATATCAGTATCCTGTCCGATGCTTCTTGCAAAAAGTTCAGTATGTTCGATAATAGGAAGACGGATCTCACAAAAACCAAAACTTTCAAAAAGAGATATCGCAGTCTTTTCTATTTTCTGCCACAGACCGATTTCTCCCGGAAGAATATCTTTAACTCCTCTTATTAATTGAATCATTTCTTTTAATTTAAGCTCCGTTTATAACAGCTGTGTTTAAAAAATAAGATTAACAAATTTACAATAATTTAGAATGCGGCTAAATTTGTTCTTTTTATCCCAGCATTCTCTGTTTAGTCAATAACTATGTCCTGATTGCAGAGGGTAAACGCATTTGTTTTTAACATATTTTTCTAAATTGATTTAAAGCAATCAAAAAGGAACAATGATTAGCAGGGGGAGTTTGCGGGATATTCTTTCTTCTTTTTTTGCTTGCAAAGATGTATATATGCACATGAATATTCATAAGCAGAATAAGGAGCTTCGAGCACTATTTGAAAAGATGCTTCAGCCGATACACAGGCACCTGCAGAACATCATGCCTTGCAACAACAAAGGAGATGAAAATCATGACTGAAAAAACAGAAAAAGCAAAACGCCCCGCCTCAATTACAATAATATGTATAATCGGTTTTATTGGGGCAATATACATTGTTCCTTTGGTTTTCTCGTCTAAAGCGCAACAGGTCGGTTCATGGTATCCACCTTACCTGGTGTTTTCAATTATTATCGGACTGGTTTGCATAGCAGGTTTGTGGATAATGAAAAAATGGGCTGCCTATACCTATACAGCATTTTTAGTTCTGAACCAGATTGTTTTGCTTGCAATCGGAGCCTGGAGCGTGGTGGCTTTACTGATTCCGGCAGTGGTTATATTTTTTGTACTAAAAGATATTGCAAAACCACCGGATAAACTACCACCATCTGTGCATATCAGGTAACCTGCTTAATAGTGCGGTGGTCGGGATTGTTTGAACAGCAAAATGCTTTTTTTAAGTGATAAACTGCTTATTCAAGCTGCTGCCTCTTTCTTGGGAAATGTTTCCCAGTAGACCATATCCGGTGTTTTTTTGTCAAGTTTTTGATGCGGCCGTTCATAGTTATATAATTCAAAATAGTTTTTAATTTCTTGCCTGGCTTCGGCAATCGAACCATAGGCCTTTAAATAAACTTC
>NZ_JBAMMY010000194.1:0-2018 GCF_051233685.1 Desulfobacterium sp. N47 | reverse complement strand
TGTGAACATATCCGGCTGAGCGTTTTCAAGGTATGAAACAGTATGGGAATATCCTTTTTCTCTGCAATACCCGATTATTTCATCCAGGCGTTTTTTCTTTGATTCCACCATCATTTCGATCGTTTGCTGACAATCAACAAGTGGTCGTATCGCGCATATCTCCATAAGTTCCGCAATGACATGCAGCCAGTCCTCGCTTTTGTGTTTTACCTTATCCTGCCATAAAGAAAATTTTGCCTGATGCGGGATATGCCATAAACATCGCTGAAAGATTATTTTGACTTTATCTTTCAAACTGTCCAGGATCGATGAGTCGCCGTCCGTGAGCAGCAGGAACTGGCTAAACCCCTTGAATATCTCAATACTGTTCTGGAAAAGCTTGTCCCACGAACCGTTGTAATTCCCGATATCAAGGCCGGCCACCCGAACCCCACCACCCTGCTTATACTGCACGAATACCTTCAGTTCCTTCCCTCGCTTGGCGATCCCTTTGATGCCGATACCCGTACCGTCTGCTTCTCCATGCGGAAGCTCATTGGCGTCCAGTTTGAAATCTATTTCAGATGCCGTCTTTTGAACAGCGCTCCAGGGTATAAATAGGGGACGTAGGGTATAAATAGGGGACGTAGTAATCTTACAAACTTATTTATCAAATAGCGAATAAGTGTAGATCGACAGACATTATTCAAGTTTAAAAGATTAATACGTCCGTTCGCAGTAACAGTTGTTCATCCAGCGGGTTAAAGTCCCGTCTGGTTAATTGTCCGTACGACCGGTAGTTCAAGGGAGCGGCGTTCTGGCAACAGAGGGTCGTGAGTTCCCAATTGGCAAAACAGCAGGCCGTAACGAAAGTGAACCTATAAGTAGCCTCGTAAAAACTGATGAAGATGCTGACCCAGTGGACGTGTGGGGAAGGCCGAAGCCCGACAGATTGGAAAACGGAAGCGTTTGTCGGGATCTTCCGGGGTAGCAGGGACGGCATGTTGCAGAGGATGAGCAGCCCAGTGCTGGAGACCCGATGCGGTGATGAATGAGGTATATCAACCGGCGCGTATAAGGTAAAACCGAAGTCGCGGTGGGCTGCATCGGGAGTCGGAGGGGTCAATAGTACCGATTGAGGGAATGGGACAACATAACCCAGCCCGAGGGAAGAGACCCTGCTTTGTTCACGCAACCAAAGAGTGGAAGAAGAGGGGATTGCAGAAATGCTAACAACTCCGGAAAGCATCAGGACACTACAGAGGAAGCTTTACCGCAAGGCCAAGCAGGAACCGGCTTGTCGTTTCCATGCCTTGTATGACAAGGTTTATCGGGCGGACATCCTCAGTCATGCCTATAATCTTGTTCGCTCCAACAGAGGCAGTGCCGGCATAGACGGCGTTACCTTTGAGGACATCGAGGCAAAAGAAGGGGCAACCGCTTTTATAGCGGAGCTGGCGGAGGCATTGAGGAGTCTGTACGAAACATACGGGCTTTATAAAGTGCCAACGACAGCCGGCTGGAAAAAGGCGCATGCTCTGCGGTGAAGAGCATCGGAAAGCCGTGTGCGGGAAAATCGCATGCACGGTTTGATGAGGGAGGGATGGTAGAGGCAGTCATGGTTGGGATAATGAGGCACCGTCGAACGAAAGCGCCGGAAACAGATAGGCCGAACCTAAAACCGCATATACCATCTCTCTACTCTACCCTATTCGCTCCCGGAAGATTGTGCCGTTTTCCGATTTCAAAGTCATTGGGATCGTGGGCAGGCGTGACTTTAAGGGCGCCGGTTCCAAAAGCCATGTCAACATAGGCATCTCTGATCACGGGTATTTCCCTGTCCAAAAGGGGGAGTATGACGGAAACTGCTTTCAAATTCTGGTAGCGGGGATCATCCTGATTAACCTATAAAAACTAAAAAATGAGGATGGAAAATGAGTCGTTTGAAATTAGTTTTTGCGGCAATATTAATCCTTTTTTGTCACTATCCGGTTTTGGCAGGAGAGCCGGAACAAAAAGCCGGGCAGACAGAAAAGGAT
>NZ_JBAMMY010000020.1:0-1133 GCF_051233685.1 Desulfobacterium sp. N47 | reverse complement strand
CATTCCAGATATATTGATAAATAACATGATACCTGGAAAGGTAAAAATATATTATTGCAATTATCTTGTCAACAGAATATATATGGCTATATCAAATTCAAATTATTATCGGCAGTTAAAAAAAGATATTTTACTTAAAGAAATAAGCTTTTGAACAAATCTTAGCCGTTAATTTTTTGTCAAAAATTATAATTTTATTTCTATAACTTTATGGTGATCTTACGAAATTACAACATCACTGGGTCTGGATAATAACTTGTTATGTTCTGAACATTCCAATCGATATGTTGCTACGATATGAATGGAGGATTTAAAGATGATAGCCAACTTACGCACTCTCCCGATAGTCGAACGAATACGACTGGTGGAAGATCTATGGGACAGTATAGCTGCTGATCAGGTGGTGTTACCGATAACGGATGAACAAAGGGCCGAGCTTGATCGGCGTTTGGATGCTTACGAATCGGATGGAATCAAAGGCCGCGTGGCCAGTGAAGTGATAGCAGATATTAGGAAACGATTGTGAGTTATAGGGTACATCTTCGGCCAGACGCGGAAACGGATATTGAGGAGGCTGCAACATGGTATGAGAAGCAACGTAAAGGTCTCGGCGATGAGTTCCTTGATGAAGTCCTAAGTGTATTCGAAACAATTTCAGACAATCCGCATATGTATGCTGTAGTTCACCGGCACACCCGCCGCGCTATAATTCATCGGTTTCCGTTCGGAATCTATTATCGAATAGAGGAAGAGTCGCTCGTGGTCGTTGCAGTTATGCATGGTAGTCGCCATCCAAAGCGGTGGCAACAAAGAACATAACCAGTCACTGCACCTGACCGCCAACAGCTCGGCGGTTTTTGAAATGCTCTGCCCCGCATCAAAGCAGGTGGTTATTCAAGGTTCAGTGCTCCGCAGTGTTGGCGGCAGGTGAGCTTGGTCGTTATGGTAATTAATCAATGATATCAAAGCAAGAATCCTTTGTTAAAACATTATGATCAACGACAATTATTATTTCCCTTCGGCGACAATTAAAATTCCCGTTTTCATATTATCTTAACCTATTTATTTTAAATAAATATCTTGCATAATAAATTCTTTCAGATATTTTATTTTCGTCTTTCCGGAGGATAGGG
>NZ_JBAMMY010000193.1:0-7536 GCF_051233685.1 Desulfobacterium sp. N47 | reverse complement strand
TATAGCTACTTTTGCCTTAAATGCTGCTCCATGATTTCTTCTTAATGTCTTCATTTACCTGCTGCTCCTTTCTGTAATTGTAAGTCAATTTAGAGCAGTTTTACCACTTAAGCAACTGTGCAGTTTTTCCGGGCCACCGCTGGTTTCTGCTGGATTTCCTTGAAAATGCTCACAACCTCTGGTACACTAATTTCCACTTTCATGGGTGCTTCTCCTTTTTTTTGGTGTTTTTGCCTAAAACCCTTTTAAAGGAAAAGCGCCCTTTTTTATACCCTTTTAAAATTTACACAAAATATTATACACTACCGCCGCCTGTCCCAGGTTATAAAAATCAAATACGGTGGCGATAAAAACGAACAATACCGCAGCCGGTAATACACCGTTGGGAAAATGAACGGAAATTGGATGGGCATGATGTTTAACCATCAGGTTTCCGATTTTGTCATATATACCCTTGTTAGCTGAGGTGGATGCATTCTGCTTTTTTGTATCGCCTTGTTCGGATGCGGTTGAATTAACCGGCTCTTCCTCATCGGTAATCTCAATAAATTTGCTGCGATCCGCCCCACAAACCGGACATTTTTCCGGCGGCTCATCGCCGGTATGAATATATCCGCACACTGTACATTTCCATTTCCGCATGGCCATTCTCCTCAAGCAAACTAATCTGAATTTATTATCACCTGATACCGGAAAAAACCCGGATCGGGTCTGGCAGATAGATATTTGATAATATCATAAATATGAATTATCAAGTTATGATACCTTTTGTACCATAATCTACCGATGAGATACAGTGTATTTTAACAACTTCTTCAAACAAGTGCTTCCGGATTTATTTTTTAAAATGCGGCCCTTGCTTCTTCGGGCTTTACGAAGTCCTGCCGTATACTGCAATTTTTGCTGATAAATCTACAACTCATATATTATATCTATTAACAATGTGATGTTATATTGAAATTATTTATTGGACTGACAATATGTTTCCATGTATGCACGATTGGTATTTTTACACATTATACAATCTCTTACTTTTAGAATTCAGGGAGGTATAATCATTTTCTGCCGGGATATTAAGCTTAAGCCATGAAGGCTTTGCAAACACTCTATAAAAGTAAGAGTAAGTATGAAATCTATTAGTGTAGTGTACTTATTTTTTCTTGATTTCCTTGTACCATTTTTGACATATGCTTGATTATAATTAAAAAAAGGATTTTAACAAAACAATTACAAAGGAGAAATTTTCATATTCTTATAAACCGCAACAAAACTTTGGTTTCAATGATGGAGCATTAAAATATGACGGACTTTTTTACAAAGGCGTCACGCTTTATAATGCAGCTGTTTTACATCATGTAAATAATTCCGACATATATCTTATCTGCTTTCACCTGTTTCTCATAAATATGCTTGCCTGCTTACTTAATAATATATTTATATTTCAGGCTGTTATATTTTGATAATTATAGTATTTATGCTGGCATATCCTTTGCTGAACTCAAAAAGGCGGTTTAATAACTTTTCTATAATACAGTAGATATAAAAGTATGAATGTAAATTATGGCGGACAAGCGAATTTGGGGTTTTTGAGGATATGATTTATTGGTTAGGAAGAAGTATTCTTGTAATGGAAAAATATAAAGTTACAGGATGGGTTGAACAACGGTTAATTGAATAACAAAGGAGGAGTGAAGAAAAATGAAAAAGGTGTGTTTAATCGTATTAGCTTCAATTGCTTTATCAGTTTTTGCAATCGGCCCGTCATGGGCAGGCAGTGTTGATAAGCTGATAGACAAACTGGTTGAGAAAAAAATTCTGACCAAATCAGAAGCCACGGAACTTATAACTGAAATGCAGGCGGAAGAAGCAAAAGAAGCAAAAGGAAAAAAGGAAGTTGCCGCTGCAGCAAAAGAAGCGCCAAAAACTTTTGAAATTCCAAAATGGGTGGAAAACACCAAATTAAAGGGAGATTTAAGAGTCCGATATGAAACCCAGGATACAAAAGGCGACACCAATCCGGACCGAAACAGGGAGCGTGTCAGGTTAAGACTTGGAGTTGAGACAAATATTAATGAACAATGGGTGGCTGGATTCGGATTTGCAACAGGTTCAGGCGATCCCCGTTCAGTCGATCAGACTTTTGAGGATACTTTCAGCACTAAAGAAATCCGGTTGGATTATGCTTATGCCCAATATACACCGGTTGCATGGGCAAGCATAATAGCAGGAAAATTTAAAAATCCGATATGGAAAACCGAACAGCTTTTGTGGGACAGTGATATTAATCCTGAAGGAATAGCTGCCAATATTAAATTCGAACCTGTAAAAAATGTTGAATTGTTTGCAAACATAGGCGGTTTCACACTTGAAGAGTTCAGCGATAAAGCTAATGATCCTTACCTGATAGCTCTACAGCCCGGTGTGAATTTTAAGCTGCCAGGCAGCATGTATCTTAAAGCTGCAGGAACATATTATAATTTCAACTATGTTGAAGGCAATAAGTGGAAGTCCGGTACCACTGCCACTTCCGGTAGTGGCACATGGGGAAGCGGTACAAATACCAATGTTGCAGGTGTTTACCAGTATGACTATGATTCCTTTGCCGGAGATATTGAATTTGGTATAACCAAGATACCCGGACCGGTTCCTTTTGCCGCAGTATATGGACAGTATATCCATTCCATGGATGCAAATGATAACAATGACGGCTGGCTGGCCGGTCTTAAATTCGGTGACAAAAGTATAAAAGATTTTGGCGACTGGCAGCTGTCATACAATTACAGACGTCTTGAAAAAGATGCATGGCCGGATTTTCTGCCTGAGAGCACTGCATATAATGGAAATACCAACATCAAGGGACATAAAGGCTTAGTTGGATTCGGAATATATAAGAACGTTTATTTATCTCTTACTTATTTCAACTTTGAACATATCCAGAAAACAGTAGATGATACTCAAACTGTTTTGCAGGCGGATTTGAATGTGAAGTTTTAAACTACTCAGGTTCACAGTTCAAGAGTTCACTGTTCAAGGTTAGAAAGTGATGGAAATTGAACATTTTGAAGATATTGAAGCTTGGCAACTTGCACATGAATTGACTCGAAAAGTGTACCGAAGGCAGGGCTAAGCAGGCCCTGCCTTTTTTATGATAGAGACTTTAACTGCCCGCAAGTTTTGCCATTTTATCCGCAATAGCATCAAATGCCTTTGCTACCGGAGAATCGGAGTAATTATTGATTAAAGATTCTCCCAGGTCCCCGCAGGACACCACGTTATGATCGAATGGAATTTTACCAAGAAAAACAATTCCTGCTTCATTTGCCGTTTTTTCTCCTCCGCCTGCTCCAAAAAGATCAACAGGCTTGTTGCAATGGGGGCAGGTAAAACTGCTCATGTTTTCTATAAGTCCAAATACATCCATCTTTACTGTTTTGCAGAAGCTGATAGATTTTCTAACATCTGCAAGAGATACTTCCTGTGGTGTTGTTACAATAATGGCTTTTGCATCTTTTATCGTTTGAGCAACTGTCAAAGGCTCATCCCCGGTACCGGGGGGGCTGTCTATAATCAAAAAATCCAGATCTCCCCAATCAACATCTCCTATAAATTGCTTGATCGCCGTATATTTGATGGGGCCGCGCCAAATAATCGCTTCATCTTTATTTTCAAAAAGTGCTTCAATAGATACAACGCTGAGTTTTTCAGAATACTTCATGGGTGCAAGTTTATTGTTCTTTCCGATATCGAGCATCCCCTTTAATCCAAGCATTCTGGGCACATCAGGACCGTGTAAATCCACATCCATCAATCCTACCTTAAAACCTTTATTTGAAAGGGCTATTGCAAGATTAACGGATGTGCTTGTTTTCCCGACTCCGCCTTTTCCGCTCATAATTATAAATTTATATTTTATCTTGTTTAAAGAATTTTCCACGGACAGATCCTGTGCGTCTTTTTTCATTTTCTGCTTTGCAGCATCGCAACCGCCGCCGCTATGAAGAATTTCCATTTGTTTTGCCTCCTAAAAACCATTAGTTATTAAAGTTTACAGCTTTATAAAAATATAGGTACCAATACAACCTGAGTTTCTTTTAATCAAGATTCAAATAATTAACGGCATCAAAAAAATCCCTCAATCGGAAAATATTTTATGTTGACAACGTGACATCTGATTCTATAATGTGACATCTTGTTTCAAATTTTTACCATCTACTATAAATAAAAGGAAATTATGCTATGAAAAACAATGTACTTCCAAGACGGGAAAGGGAAAAATTGCGTCAGCGTCATGACATAATCAAAGCGGCGCTCGATCTTTTTTCAGAGTTTGGATACCACAATGTTTCAATGCATAAAATTGCAAAGAAGGCTGAGTGTCAGGGCCGACTTAAAAACGTAATTAAATCCCCGTGTTGAAATTGTAATTTTCTTCAGTTTCTTTTTCTTCCAAAATAATAAATTTTTAGAACCCTTTTCTTCATTTTTCTTCCGGTTTTTTCTTCAATTTTTATCTTCACAAAACATACCCATTCATAAATAGTTGAACCTTCTTGGGAGGTGCTATTTGGATGGGAATTAAAAAAAAGATAAGGTGCCGTAACTGCAAGAGGTTATTTGCGCCCGATTACAGGAATCGCAACCGTCAAAAGTATTGTAAAAACCCTGAGTGCCGCAAACAGGCCAAGGCGGCCAGTCAGCAAAAATGGCTTCAACAACCACAGAACAAAAACTACTTTAAAGGTCTTTTGCATACCCGGCGGGTACAGGAATGGAGAAAGCAACATCCGGGCTATTTTCGACGAAAGCATTCTAATAGACAAGATGCGTTACAAGATCGCTTAAATGCGCAAGCTTCTGAAATAGATAGGGATAACAGCTATTTTACAAACAATGCGTTACAAGATTCCTTGATCATTCAACCAGCTGTTATTATAGGGTTAATTTCTCAATTTACCGGTTCTGTGTTACAAGATGACATAGCAAAGACTCTACGCCGTATGCAGCAATTGGGTCAGGATGTTTTGTCCTGTCAATTTAACGGAAAAGGAGAAAATTATGATTGTAAAGCATGTGATTTTACCGAACCGGTTGCGCAAAGTCCCTAGGAGCTTTGGCTGGATTGACCACAGATTGATAAGCGATAGGCATATTGAGCGGCTCTGTCATGGTTCGGCAGCCCTGTATTTATTCCTGGTATGTGCAGGCGATGAGAATGGACTTAGTTATTATGGTGACAAATCGATTATGGAAAAGCTTTCCATGGATGGCCGGACTTTGGATAAAGCCAGATCGGAACTTATCAGAGCCGGACTTGCCGCATGGCAAAAACCTGTTTATCAGGTACTTTGCCTTGAACCTGGCGGTAAAGACCGGGCAAGCGGATCGCCCACAGGTTTGGGAGATATTTTAAAAAAGGCCATGGAGGTGGGCCATGATTGATTACGAGACCTATGTTGTGATGGTTTTATGTCATAGCCGCATGATGTATGTGGAGTTTACGGTGCTGCAAACAATGGAACATTTTTTAGGCTGTCATCAAAACGCGTTTGAATTTTTTGATGCGGTTCCCAAAAAGATCATGGTGGACAATCTAAAATCTGCGGTATTTAAAGCGCACCATAGGCCGGGCGCCGGTGTTTAATCCCAGGTATCTTGATTTTGCCGGGTACTATAATTTTACCATCGCCCCTTGCAATGCAGGAAAGGGCAACGAGAAAGGGGTTGTGGAAAACGCCGTGGGATATATAAAAAAGAACCTTCTAAACGGCTTAACCATACCGGATTTTAATATCACAAAGCCAGTGGCGCAACACTGGCTGGATACGGTCGCCAATGAAAGAATGCACGGTGAGACCGGTCGAAAGCCTGTTGACATGTTTAATGAAGAGAAAGGCTTTTTACAGCCTTTGCCGCATGAGCCTTATGATATCGGCCAAGTCAAGCCGATGCGGGCGTCACGGCAGTTCAGGATCACCATAGACGCCAACCATTACAGTGTTCCAGCCCAATTGGCAGGGGTGAGATTGACGGTTAAATTATATCCGGACAGGATTTGTTTTTATCACGGCAACAACCTTGTAGCCCGGCATGTAAGAAGCTATGACCGCCGGAAAGACTTTGAGCATCCGGATCATCCCAAAGCGCTTTTGCAACAACGCAAAAAAGCACGCGGCCAGAAAGTATTTATGCGGTTTTTATCTTTGTCGGACAAAGCCCGGCAATACTACCGGCAATTGGAACAGCGCCGCATGAATCCGCTGCATCACATTCGTCAAATCGTTGCGTTAAGCGAAATTTACGGAGAGCAGCAGGTTAAAACAGCTATTGAAGATGCTTTCTCATTTGCCGCCTTTTCCTGCGAGTACATTGCCAATCTGCTGGAACAGCGGGCGCGTCCTGTCAGAGAGCCCGGTGCGCTTCACTTGACCCGAAACAGTGATCTTTTGGATTTAACTATAGATCGCCCGGATCTTTTTATTTACGATATCAACGGAGATGATGAACATGGATGATTTAATTAAACACTTATCCTACCTGAAACTGCCTTATATCCGGGAGCATCATGAAAATGTTGCGCAATCGGCTGCCCGCAAACAATGGACACATGTCCAGTATTTGTCGGAATTGATTAAACAGGAACCGAATTTACGCCAGGACCGTACAATCCAGCGCCGTATCCGTATGGCCCGGTTCCCTGTGGTTAAAACATTAGATCAGTTCGACTGGTCCTGGCCCAAAAAAATCAACCAGGCCCAAATCCAAAATCTGTTTAGGTTAAAGTTCATTGAAGATAAAAGTAATGTGATCTTTATCGGAGGAGTCGGATTGGGAAAACCATCTGGCCTCCGCCTTGGGGTATCAGACCTGTCTTAAAGGCCATACCGTGTTGTTTGCCTCTGCCATTGATACCATCAACCATCTGGTCCCGGCTCAGAATAGCGGACGTCTGAAACAGGAACTGAAAAAATATCTAAACCCAGCATTGGTTATCCTGGATGAACTGGGTTACTTGCCCATCGATAAAAACGGGGCGGATTTGCTCTTCCAGATCATCAGCCAGCGATATGAACAAGGTTCCCTTGTGATCACAACCAACCGTGTGTTTAAGGAATGGCCTGAAATCTTCAATAATGACAGCACGCTGACATCGGCGCTGCTTGACCGGTTGCTCCACCATACCGAGGCTGTGGTTATTGAAGGAAAAAGTTATCGCATGAAAGAGGTTGCTGAAAAATAATATAAAGCCGGTCGGGAGGGCTAATCTTCTACCCGGCCGGCCTTTATTTGACATGCATTTTTAAACCGGAAGTTTTATAACATTTTCGCGCCGGTGCTGACATATCACGGTCGGGATGCGATGAACCTTCTTTGGTTTTACGATTTGCCTGAAGGCTATAACCTAATTCATCCAATAGATCACAAACCGTCCTCTGGCTTACCGGGTGACCTCTTGCTGTCAGTTCCTCGGCAAGTTTCGTCGTGCTCTTGCATGTCCAGCGAAGGGGCGTCTCAGGATCTCCACGAGTGGCAGGCTCT
>NZ_JBAMMY010000190.1:0-1094 GCF_051233685.1 Desulfobacterium sp. N47 | reverse complement strand
GCCAGGCATAACAGTCATCTTCACTCTGAAAGTCTTCCTGGAAAATCAACCAACTCACTTCCCCATAATTTGGCTTAACCCCAATATTGCTGCTCATGATGTTTATTATAAATAATTGGGTCAGCTAAGTCAATAGGCCATTCGTATAAATATATCTTTTAAAAAAAATTAAGGACTTGAAACAATGTCCATAGTATTTTATTTATCCTGGGTTGGAAATTCCCCGCCATACCATTTCAAACAGCGTATTTGCCTCTGCAACAAGGCTTTCTTTCTGTCCTCTGGAAACCCACATAAAAAATGATCTCTGGACAAAACCCAGCATAAAATCAAGCAATATACCTGCACGTACGCCGGGATTCAGAATTCCCTCTTTCTGACCCTGGCGCAAAACTTCAAGAAACAGATTTATCATTTTCTTTTGTTGGAATGTTTTATCAGACATCCATGTTTTCATGGGAAGCGTCATAAACAGTATTTTACCCAGTTGCGGATATTTTTCATAGTAATCCATCTGAACCCAGAAGACCTTTCTGAGTTTCTCCTTTAAATCTTCTATACCCTGAAGATGGTCGATAATCCTGTCTGTAAGTCTTCCAAGCCAGATATCCGCAACTGCGAAAACAAGTCCTTCTTTGCTTCCATAATGACCGTAAATAACATTGAAACTAACCCCGGCTTTTTTGGCGACAGCGCGAATATTGGCCTTATGGAAATCCGATTCGGAAAAAACTTCCAAAGCCGCCGCTTCAAGCCGCTTTTGAGTTTCCGGTTTAAAAACTTTGTTGCTATCCGGATTATTCTTGTTTTCGGTTTTCAAAGTATATCCATTATAACCTGGTGATATTAGAATATAATAACTTATTATGTAAATATTCTAAGGGACTTGTTTGATATTGAAAAATGATGTTCTCATTAAAAATAATTAATACCATATTGATATTAAATGTAATTTAATTAATAGCAGGTAAACTCCCGGCTCTGCCGGGAGACTCCCGGAGTTTGACAATTCCGGGATTATGAATTTGACAGGCGTTCATCATACATGATGCTTTTGTAATACCCGAATGCTTTTATCGGGAATCCAGCTTTTA
>NZ_JBAMMY010000189.1:0-5962 GCF_051233685.1 Desulfobacterium sp. N47 | reverse complement strand
GTCGTAACATGAAAGAACACCCGTGATTTGCTCTTTATATCGTTCGGTAATCAACATACTAAACCTCCATGCTAAAAATGTTACACTCATTTTAGCATGGTTTAACTAAAAATTCTTGGTTCCGGCTTGTCCGGGTTAGGGATTTAGTCGAACATTATGATATCAAAAATCTCATTTCTCTGAAATTCTTTTTAAAACGACTTTTTAGTTGTGCCACCAAACAGGTTTCAATCAACCGCATATACAATGATCTTAAGTCCGCCGGAATTAAAATCGGGAAAAACAGCCTCTACGAATTTCTTGAACAGGCGGAATCAATATTTCTTGTACAGACATTAAAAAAATACTCACCAAAAGTTTCGGTACAGGAATTTGGAGAAAGAAAAATATTTATTATAGATAACGGATTGCTGAATTCGGTGGTCTTCAAGTTTTCCGCCGATAGAGGCAAAGCAATGGAACAGGTTGTGTTTTGGGAACTCCGCAGGAGGGGCGAATCATTCTTTTTTCTTAAAAACGGATATGAATGCGATTTTGCTATTGTATCTAAATCCGGCGAGATTAACGATATTATACAGGTTTGCAGTGATCTCAGTAATTCACATACCTTATCCCGTGAAATCAAAGGAATCAGCACGGTCTGTAAACAAACCGGTATTTCTAATGGAATGATTATAACTTATGACCGGCAGGATCAAATAAAAACGGACGATATCACCATCGATCTCATTCCGCTGCCGGTTTTCCTTTTAAAATAACGCAAACGATATGGGAATAAAGAGTATTGATTTCGTCTTGCTAAGACCGGTGAATATGCGAGCTGGATGAAGGCATCAGGCAAATGGGATATGACGTTTAGGAAGGGAGTATTAAAGCTGCCTATGAGTCATTTGTTTTATGTGCTGGGGGAGAAAAATAATCAAAATCAAAAGTTATTTATCAAAAGTCAAAATCAAATCACCGGTTAAGGCCTTTTTAAAATGAATCCAGAAAGCTATATTTTATCACACTGACCTGTCTTTTCTTTCTTTATCTATGTATTCTTTTACATGATCTGCATTTTCCCCAAAACTGCCTGTTGTTAATCCTGACAGTTTTTCCGTGAAAGAAGAAACAGGCTGAAGGATAATTTTATTATCTTCCCTGCTTAATAGGATTTTTGTGCCTGATTTTATATTCATCTCTTTTCGAATGCGTGCAGGTAGAATAATATACCCTCTGTTTGAAACCGTCACATTATCAGTAATCATGCTGTCATTCTCCATAAATGTTATCTACTTTATTAATAGCTGCATAATTAATTATTGTCAACAATATATATCAATGCAGCTAATGATAGTGTTTGTCAGAATGTTTTTGATGCCAATTCCAGGCTGTGCCAATGATAGTTTCAAGTTCTGCAAATTGCGGCCGCCATCCCAATATATCATGGGCTTTACGGGAGCTACTGATTAAAACCTCAGTAACACCTTCACGACGCATAGTTTCAGTGGCAGTAATTACACGTCCTGTTACTTTTTCAGCTATACCAATAATTTCGCGAACTGAAAAACCGGTATCATTACCTAAGTTGAAAGAATCACTACTACCACCGCTTTGCAGATAATCAAGCGCTAAAATATGGGCATCTGAAAGATCTGATCGGCAAGATCACCAAGAAAAAATCTCCCCACTTGACGAAAGAACTATGTCCGTAAATCAGGTTATCAAATACAACAGTCTTATAACCGCGCCAGTTAAACAATTTATTAGCATGCGACCCTATATAGCCGGTACCTCCAAGGATTAGAATCATAGATTTTATATTTTTTCCAAGTATCGATTTATTATCTATTTAGCAAGTTACCTTATCATAATTGAGAAGAAAAAATTGGCAGATGCAATTATGTCCTATTACCTGCCTTATAATCTGATATTGTATCATGATAAACTGCTTCATACTGATCAATCATTCGGTTAAAAGTGAAAAACTCATTAAATCTTTGATATGCGAGTTCAGCTATTTGGGCTGCATGAAGAGGATTTGAAATTAAATAATCAATTTTTTCGACAAGTGCGGCAGCATTGCGTGAGGGGCATAAAAGTCCTGTCTCGTTGTCGATCACAGCTTCCGGAATCCCACCAGCTCGGGTTGAGATTACTGGAGTTTTGAATGCCATGGCTTCTATTACCGTCAGTGCCGGGTGGTCGGCTATCGTTGGGAGCACGAAAATATCAGAAGCGTTTAAAAACCCCCTCATCTCTTCACGGTGCACTCCCTCGACAAATGACACCGTTGTCGGAAAGGCCGGAGGCAATTCCAATCTGTCACCAATGTAAAGCAAATACAGGTTATCATATTTGAGGCCAAGGACTCCAAGTGCTTCGCATAAATATCCCCACCCTTTTCTCCAAGCTGGCGACTGACCAGCAAGTCTCTTGCCTCCACAAAAGAGAATTACTTTTTTGGTTTCCGATATACCCAATCGTGATCTTGCCAACTCTCGCTGGTTGGATAAATAAGACCCAGGATCAATCCCATTATATATCAAATGAAGAGAATGCCGGGACAGCGTTGATGATGAAACTTTTGATAAAAGCCATTTACTCGGACTGACAATGTGCAATTTAGCAAGTCTATATGTTGCCTCTTTCAATTGCCTATTTATCCATACAATCCATCTTGACCATGTCGGGCATAGCTCGCATCCATCCAACATGCCGTTACAATCAGGAACTGGAGGCCATCCGGTCAAGCAAAGCGGCCAAATATCGTGAAGAGTCCATACCATTGGGAAAAAGCGTGATAAAAGAAGTGTCCCAAGGGAAAATGTTTGTAAATTTATATTGTGAACGTGAATAACATCCGGTTGCTTTTTTCTTAATAATTTGATTAATTTTATCAACAAAAATAGATTTAAATAATGAAAAATTGGATTCTTAAATTTGTTTGACAATATGTATATTATATATCCATCCTGTTTTATAGTTTTATAATGTTTTCCTGAACATACCACAAATACTTCATGTCCCCGAGCAGCCATTCCTTTTGCCACATCAAGCGCTATAATAGAAGCACCTCCATGAACTATGCTTGCTGTAAGAATACAAATTTTCATATTCTTAAAACTTCATCATACAAACGACGAGTTGAATAGTTGTCAATATGGTCATGAGTAAAATCGGTTATTCTTTTTCTAAAATCAGCATATTTATCAATACATCCTGATTTTAAGAGCAGCTCTATATTATATTCCAATTCATCATAATTGTAGCATTTAACGCCCGGAGTCATTGAGTGATAGTCGAAATACATATCACGGTCATTGCTGAGATAATTTGCCAAATCGTATGAAAAAAATATAATTGGCCTATCAAGAAGGAGATAATCAAAAAAAATTGAAGAATAATCTGTGATCATAAAATCACATAACTTCATAATAGGATAAACATCAGCAAGAGGTGGATATTCTATCAAACTATCATCATGTATTATATTGTAGTATTTTTTTACTACTGGATGCAGTTTTAGAACGGTTAACAGATTAAACTTTTTTGAAATTTCGGAAAAGCGCTTCAAGTTTATTGCAACTTCAAATGGGTCCGTCATATCTTTGCGGAATGTAGGAACATAGAGACATATTCCTATTCCCTGAGCGCGTTTTTCTTTGATTATCTCTATAACTTTTTTATCCACATTAATCAGTGCCAATTTTTCAGCAGTAGTATTTCCTTCTGGCAATCCAAATAAAATATCATTTCTTGGATAACCAGTCGCAATAAATTTCTTTGCTCTGAAACTTTTTTTGAAAGCTTCTTTGATAAATTGTTTTGAGGTCGCCACAACAACATCATATAGAGGATAGCGACCGAGTATCTTTTTTTGAATTTTCAACAATGATCGCAACCGAAAAGGAGTTAATTGAAGGCGTTTTCGGTATAAATCCAACTCAATATGTTTTAAGGGAGCACCGTGCCAAATTTGTATCGTTTTTGCGCCTCTGGTAAGTGCATAGGCACCAAAATTGCTCCAGTCAGCACAATCGGTGACAATCTTACCACAGCGCAATAATACCACTATTGATTGAATTGAGGGATGCATAATCGCTTTGCCACCAGCATGAATAATAGATTGTTGAATTGATGTGCTTTCAGTTAAAAAAATTGTACTTACTTTATTATCTCTTAAACTTGTTGCATATAGAAAAAAATATTTGCTATTGTCTGCAAATACAGGTCCTGGACGGGAAAAAACTACAATCAAGTTAGGGACTCTTTTAATCAACAGAGTTAATGGGAATCCGAATACCCAACCCAACAAGGCTGTTATAGTCGGGAGAATTGCTGTTAAACTATTTTGGAACATTTGCCGGATTTTCGCAGTGTTCAAGGAATTCGTATTTTTTCAATAACAGCTGTAGTAGAAATGGACGGGGTTCGTGGCAAATATATAACTGAACAAATATCTTTGAATTCATCAAACTTTCCAGCCCAATCATCGCCCATAACCAACACATCTGCCTTATAAATATTTATATAATGGCGTTTAAGCTCAAGCGATTCCTCCAGGAAGACTTCATCCACACAGGATAAGGCACTGATAATTTCCATTCTCTCATCCTGATTATAAAAAGGTATGCGTCCTTTTTTAGAAAAGTTTAATGCATCAGTGGAAACACCCACCATCAGATAATTTCCAAACTTGCGGGCACGTTCAAGTATGCGTAAGTGGCCAACGTGGAATACATCAAATGTACCGAAAGTGATAACTCTTTCTTTCATTTATATGACTACCTATAAACCATCAAAAGCCCACTTTATTTCGAGGCAACATCTTGAAATAAAATAATTAACGACTAGAGTAAAATAATTAGTATTTGATAAAATTCTGATGTCTCGATGCTCTCTGCAAAAATCTATGAAATCACCTTTACTTTGATAATTTCTTTCTGTTTCTGCATCAATTCTTGCTCTCCTAGCAAAAATTGCCGTTTGGGTTTGCAGAAATATTTTGAAAGGCCACATATTCAATTTTTCTCTAAAAGAAGTATATGAATTATCGGTCATGAATTTTATAAATAACAGAATTCTATCAAGGTATCGCATCTGCATCCAGTTTTTATCCCGGTTGGAACTTGTTGTTGATTGCTTATGAATGCGGAAATGAACCAAAGTTTCTGGAATCAGCAGATACTGCATATTAACCCCGACTCGAAACCAGTATTCAAGATCACAAACTTGATGCATGGTAGAATCAAACAAACCAAACTTATCAAAAATTTCCCTGTGGATTAGGAACGATGAGGGTTCTCCAATGACATTTAGCCCGGGGTACCTTATAATGATTTTTACAGTATCTATAGGACTGATGTGAACTTTGTTTGGAAAGATATCCCATAAATATTTTCTTTGAATTTTCTCGTTATCAAGTTCATCGGGAACATGGCTTTTAACAATAAAATCTCTTTTGCAAAATATCATTTTTTCTTTGCCTGATGATTTTTCTATAAAATCAATCATTTTTTTTAGACAATCCGGCTCAAGCAGATCATCTTGAAAAATGAATTTAATCCATTTCCCGCAAGACTTTTTTATGCATTCATTCCAATTTCCAACAAGACCCAACCGTCTGTTATTTCGTAAAAAAACAATTCTTGGATCGATACATTCAAACTCTGAAATAATTGAAATACTTTCGTCACTGGACCCGTCATCAATAATCAACAATTCAAAATCTGAAAAAGTTTGATCTAATGCGCTTTGTATAGTTTCACGTAAATATTGTGCACCGTTGTACACAGGGATACAGATCGAGACAAATGGCGGTTGTTGCATCATAGTATCCTAACCCGGACAAGCCGGAACCAAGAATTTTTAGTTAAACCATGCTAAAATGAGTGTAACATTTTTAGCATGGAGGTTTAGTATGTTGATTACCGAACGATATAAAGAGCAAATCACGGGTGTTCTTTCATGTTACGAC
>NZ_JBAMMY010000188.1:0-1513 GCF_051233685.1 Desulfobacterium sp. N47 | reverse complement strand
GCCAGGCATAACAGTCATCTTCACTCTGAAAGTCTTCCTGGAAAATCAACCAACTCATTTCCCCATAATTTGGCTTAACCCCAATATTGCTGCTCATGATGTTTATTATAAATAATTGGGTCAGCTAAGTCAATAGGCCATTATAAATTATAAAATTTAAAAATAACTTGGACAAACATAGTTAAAGTTTTGTTATGTTATCTTAATAGTATATGCAATTTATTGATAGAACTTTTGTGAAAATATATTATTATCTTTCCGTTGATCATTCAATTTATTTGAATCATGTGGAAGGATGAATTTTTCACCATTTTTTCGTCAGGTTCAAATTTCGCACGCAGTGAAGCTTTAGCGCTATCCTCAAAATACCCGATGTATTCCTGTGGCTAAAATTTTCACCTTCCTTGAACTTGAGTAAAACTGAACATTTTTCAATGGTCTCATTCTATAGATAATAAAAATTAATAAAATGAGAAACGGATTATATTTTCCAGAAAATGCCAAAACGACATAAATTGTATAATGAACAATAATACTAAAATTTGGCTAACACTTTGGATAAATTAAATCAATAATTTTTTTTATGGGTAAATAATATCTTATCTGAAAAGCTCTTTTAAAGGTTGCGGTTTGTCATGAATTATCTACTGCCACAGTAATGGGTAGATTTGGATTCGAAGTGATGCGTTTGAAAAGCAGACATCATTTACAGGGTCAATCATTAGAGGGTTCACCAACAGAACTTCCAGTTTCTTGATATATAACAATTGTGATAAATCTGTTCCGATTGGGTATAGTACGTATGCTATCCGCAGGAATAAAATCTGCCCTTCGTTAACGCTGTCAAATTTGCTTAAAGGAAATCCATATAGCCCCAAAAGAATTTATTCTCACGAAGCCGTTTATTGTATCTGCCTGTAAAAATAATATTATAAAATTTGTATGCCCTTATCTTTAATCTGGTTATAAAAAATAATAAATATAAACATTTGAAGCAACTAAGAGATAATTAAAATTGGTTTGATCTTGCATGTCAGTAATATCAGGGTTATTATAGCAGCCAAATTGGTCGCTTTAAAAAAACAACATAACTGATTCTGTAAAATCATCTTAAATCGACAGACAAAATTTACTAAAACAGGCCGGATTTGCCGGCTCTTCAAATATTTTAGATAACTTGGTTTAATATGTATCCCCTATATCATGTCAATATGTTGACGCAATTTTTTTACAATCCACAATAAATAAAGCTAATTATAAACTATGAAACGTATAAATACTTTACAATCAAAATGCATCAGTAACAATTTCGGTAGCGATGGCTGATATTTTTCAATTATTAATTTAATAAACTCGTTAGGCTATAGTATATGGAGGTAATTTCAAAAGTCTCGCATTGATCCGATTATTTTTATAAAAAGCAGTTGAAATACCAAATAACATATTGATTTAATAAAGAGAATGCTCTATTATCTTCTTAAATTCACCAATTCAAGAAAGGATGATAATATGA
>NZ_JBAMMY010000186.1:0-2747 GCF_051233685.1 Desulfobacterium sp. N47 | reverse complement strand
TTCAAGTGGTGGCGCACCCGCCAATGCTTCTTGAGCTGGTTGAAATAATTGTTTAAACGAAGTTGCATGTTTTTTCCTAAAAGGGTCCAAAGAGTACGGCATAACAGTAATCTCCTGATATTATTGTGTAATATCAAAATTCGCCGCACATTACTGTTCTTTTGTCAAGTAATATTTGACCCAAATAGCTAATTTTTCAAAATTTATTTTATCATATGCATGCAATTTCCTAACCGGAAATTACTGAATCAAATTATTTAACAAAACAATATTAACTTAAGGGCAGGCATCAGCTTTTTTAATACAATATGCTTTATGGCATATAGTTTGCTCTATACAAGGCAATGATAATATCGCATGCCGGGCTGACACTTTTGGGAGAATTTGCGATTCGACCGGTTAAATTGGAAGCAGTGGACAAGTCATGGTATCGTCACTATGGATTGCTTGTTGTTATAGAAAGTGAATATATCATGCCGATACTAATGAATCAACCGTTTTTATAATATAATTGAATATTTATGATATTATTGTTCGTTTAAGTTAATGACATTGTGATAAAGACCACGTAAAGGAGGTCTGCACCTATGGGCAGTTTATTTAAAGCGATTTTTTCCAACGGGATACGTTTTGTAAAACAATACACAAGAACGTTTACGTAATTTTGATAAGATAGTAAAAACTCAGGATATTGTTAATATCGTCAGATAAAAGGGCGAGATAGTATAAAACCTTACATTCTCGCCCTTCAAATTGCAGGAGGTATAAGTGAAGCCAGTTAGAAATTACGATGAACTGAAGGATATGTATATAGGAGATGGTCAGTGGGCTCATAGAGGCTGGATAGATATTATTGAATATAATGCCAGGAGATGGCCGGATAAGGAGGCCTTTGTTGATGCCAGAAATAGGGTGACATGGGCACAGTTTAAAAAAATAACGGATAGGCTTGCTCTTGGCTTCATTGAGGCAGGCTTAAACAGGGATGATGTGGTTATTGGGCAATTGCCAAATTGTATTGAGAATGTAGCCCTATGGATCGCTTGTGAGAAGGCTGGACTGGTGCATCTCTACTCCATGCCTACAAATAGGGAAAAGGAGACAGGTCACTTCATCGAATATACGAATGCTGTTGCTGCAGTTACCTGCTTTGAGTTCCGCCGCTTTAACCACTACAATATGTATAACGAATTTCATGCCAGCAGTAAGTTCCCAAACTTTAAGCACATCTTCCTTATTGGCGGATATGGGCTTGAAGAATTGCCTGATGGCGCAATCTCTGTGGAGGAGATAATTAATGCACCCATTGAGGAGAAATATGCCTCAGATTACCTCAGTAAGACCAAAGGCGATCCCTTTGAGGTATGGCAGATGGTATCAACGACCGGGACAACAGGAATGCCCAAGATTGGTATGCTTTCCCCGAATTGTAATATATCCACCGGACTGGAGTTCGTAAATCACTGGAAACTATCAAGAGATGATATAGGTGTCACCGCTGCGTTTTGCTTTTCAGGCCCTTCGGAAAGTGTAATACACGCACTGATTACTGTCGCAGGCAAAATCGTGATGGTTGACTGGGGAGATCCGGAGGAAGTTCTTAAAGCCATAGAGGAAGAGGGGGGGACGTATTATGGCGGCTTTCCCCTCCATTCCATCCAGATGGCAAGGCATCCCGCTTTCGATAAATATGACCTAAAATCCTTGCGTTTCGTCGGTCATGCCGGCGCCCCATTCCCTGCCGGATTATTGGAGGAAATGGAGGAGAGGCTTGGCGTTCCTCTAATCACTTATTATGGTGTCAACGAGATTCAGGGGATACTCAGCAGTAATGTGGATATCCCAAGAGAGAAGCGGTTTGGCTCTGTTGGTAGTGGCGGACCAAGGGTCCATCCTAAAATAGTTGATGATGAAAGCAATGAATTGCCACGAGGTGAGGTTGGGAGGCTCCTTATTAGTGGCGGTGGTGTTGGTGCCGGCTATTACAAAGACCCTGAGAAGACAAAGCAGGCTTTCGGTGGCACGCTGGGCAAGGAAGGTTGGTTCGATACTGAAGATCTCGCGCGGATGGATGAGGATGGATATATCTGGCTTGCCGGTCGCACCCGGGATATGATATTGCGCGCCGGGCAGAACATCTTTCCTGCTGAAATCGAGGGTATGCTCAACGCTCATCCAAAGGTGTCAAATGCGTGCATTGTTTCTATGCCCGACACTAATTATGGTGAGAAAGCTTGCGCTTTTGTCATTCTAAAGAAAGGAGAAACTACTTTAACTTTTCTTGAAATGGTTTCATTTCTTACTGAAAGAAAGCTTGCCAAGTATAAGCTACCAGAACGGCTTGAGATAGTAGAATCTTTCCCAATGTTAGGTGATAAGGTGAATAAGAGAGCTTTGGGCACAGATATAGCATATAAGCTTTTGGCTGAAGGCTTAGTTGGTCAGCCCATGCTTGATAAGTTTAGAGAACAAGGCAAGATAATATAAAGGTTGATGGTCTGTAAAAAAGTCAAAAAACTTTGTTTTTTCATTCAGGTGAAATTATAGTACAGTGAATACAATATATTATAGATCAATATCATTAACTTATTCAATTGGTTTATAGTTCGAGTAATCCTTCTATATGATACCCGATGTTTTCAAGAAACGTAATTTCGCTTTTTGGCTGTTATTCATATTCTTTTAAACAGGTCGAAGTTTAATTTCAAAAGGTTTTCCATGGATAAAGTGCGCTATTCAGCAGCTTG
>NZ_JBAMMY010000184.1:0-3741 GCF_051233685.1 Desulfobacterium sp. N47 | reverse complement strand
AATTTTGCTTTTTAAGAGAGGGGACAAGTTTTTTCTTGACATTCAAAAAAGATGGTGTACGAATACAATGAAAGGAAGGCTTAATGTTCATAATACTGGAGGGCATTATTCCAGGTCTCCTATTGACGACGCTACCAAAATATTATAAAGGTTTAAACAGTGATGAAAATTATTGATTTTCACTATCATCCGGTCAGTCCGGTCTTTGACTTTTTGCCCCAGCCTATGGGGTTGTTGAAAAAAAGGAACCCTGTATGGGCCAAACGATTTGCAGGCATTCCCACCGCCAGCGACATACTATCTTTTCTTGATGAGGAAGAAATAGACTATGTGGTATTGCTTGCTGAAAGAATACCAACTGTAACAGGGATAGTGTCAAACGAATTTTTGACTTCACTGTGCAAGGGAGAACCAAGGCTGATCCCTTTTTGCAGCATAAACCCCGCGTTAGATATTCATATGGATGTGATGCTGGAAAAACTTGTTAAACAAGGCTTTAAAGGATTAAAGCTGTGGCCAAGCTATCAGCATTTTTACCCGAACCAGCAAAACCTGTACCCTCTTTATGCAAGTGCTCAGAGATTGGGCATACCGATACTATATCATATAGGAACTTCTGTATTTGAGGGAACTAAGCTTAAATATTGTGATCCCATTTATCTTGATGAGGTAGCCGTGGATTTTCCAAAACTCAATATTGTCATGGCCCATGCGGGAAGAGGATTCTGGTATAACAAAGCATTTACGATGGCTTCTTTGCACAAAAACATATTTCTTGAAATTTCAGGCTTGCCTCCGTCTAAGCTCCTTGAATATTTCCCCCGTCTTGGAAAGATTGGATCTAAAATAATTTTCGGATCGGATTATCCGGATGTAACATCCATTAAAAAGAATGTGGAATACATAAAAACCCTGCCTCTTGACCCTTTTGTTATCGAAGGAATACTTGGCTTAAATGCCAATCAACTGCTCAAAGTGTTTTGATTATTATTTTTTTGGAACGCAGGCTAAAATAAGCGAAAACTTCTGACAGGTATGCTTTTTCGAGGAGGGAGAAAATGGATAATACACTGGCACAGCTTAGCAAGCAGGAACTACTTAAGGTCATCGAGATGTTTTCCGTGAACTGGCTTACCGTGGACGGTTTATGGTTTACCCTGGTAGAGGATGCTTACGGACTGGAGACTGCTCTCGATATGGATCTGAAAATGTGGCAGAAGATGGCCTTCATCCAGGCACAGAGAATTAAGAAATATATGGGCATTGAGGGAGGAGGGGTGAAAGGAGTGTTGAAGGCGCTTCGTTTTGCCGTATTCGATCCCGCCATGCCCTACCGGTATGCTCTGGAGGGAGAGGGATGGGAAGCCGCTATCATGTGGGTGCCTTCCTGCCGGCCACAGGAAGGAAGGCTGAGAGCGGGCAGAGCGGAGTTTCCCTGCAAGGGAATGGGGATGGCCTGTTACGAAATCCTGGCGAAAACGATCGACCCCGCGGTGAGCGTTGAGTGCCTCTTCTGCCCTCCCGACGAGCATCCGTCCGGCATCTGGTGCAAATGGAGATTAACCTACCGGAAAGATAATGAGTAACGTTTCCGACCTCCCGCCTGGATCTGAGATGTTTGAGATTTTTCTCCTATCGAAGAACCATTAAGGACATAACCACCTCTGAGACATATATATGAGACGCACATGTTGGCTAAAGCACTATCAGGCCAACCGTCTTTCCGTCTTTGAGATTAACCAGTCCTTCTTCACATATCCGGAAATAAGGAATGGCCGCCGTGGAGAGGGTATCCAATGTTAACGAGGGATTGGAAAAAGAAATGCCCAGAGCGAAAGCGGCTGTATTGATTTCATCCAGCTTTTTAGATAGGCTCTCCATGGGCTCATCAGAGATCAGCCCCAAAACGGGTAGAGGCAACTCTGCGATTATCTGGCCACCCCTTGATACTACTATCCCCCCCTGCAGTGCATGGATTCTATTTACGGCTAGCGCCATATCGGCATCATGGACGCCAATGACGATAATATCCGAGGAGTCCCAGGCTGCGCTGGTAGCAAAAGCTCCCTCCCGCATATGAAATCCGCGTAAGAGTCCGACGAATTTTCTTCCCGGGGAGAGTCGTCTGTCGATGGCGGCTACCTTGATAATATCTTGCGCCACATCTACAATGATTTCGCCGTTTATAACGGGCATCTCCATCTGCAATTCTCTTGTAACCAGCTCCGTAATCTGGTCTATGATTCGTACCTTGACCTGCACCGCATTGCCTTCAACGGAAAGGCAAAAATCTTCAGCCTTTAGATCCAGGGGCAGATGGATGCTGTGGCGGCTGGCTTCGGTATAGGCGTGCTTGCGCGGGCTTACCGTAAGCACGCCCTCAGTTAACGCTACGCGGCCGTTACTGATCACATAACGGGGCGCTATGGTTTTCATGTCCTGGATAATAATCATATCAGCGTACTTTCCTGGGGCAATTCCCCCCAGAGTTCCATCCAGGGAAAAATGCTCGGCTACATTGATGGTAGCCATCCGCACAGCATCCATTATCTTAAAACCTTTATCGATGGCCTTTTGCACAATAAATTCCATATATCCCTTTGCCACCATATCCTTGGGATCAACGCCGTCCGTGGCCAGGATCAGTCTGCGGAAGTCAATGTCCATATCTTTTAGGCGGGCGATGTCGTCAAGCTCCTGCCGAATACTTCCCTCCCTGACCATGACGTATAGGCCTATCCGTAGTCTTTCCAGGGCCTCTTCCGCTGTGGTTGGTTCATGGCAGGATGTAATTCCTGTTGCTGAATAGGCCATCAGCTTTCGGCCGCTTGCCCCGGCGCTGTGGCCTTCGATAAGCTTTCCGCAACGCAGGGTCTCGGCAAAGAGGGGTAGGAACTGATCCGGATTCTGCATGACAGCCTGCCAGTATGCTTCACCCAAGCCGATCACGTCATCACGCTGAAGCAGTTTGATCAGTATTCCCAGAGGCAGGCCGTTACAAGTGCTGCTGATGGACACCATGGCAGCTATGGTGCCGAAAAACTTGACCGGCTGGCCGGCAAAAGACTCCAGGTAGTCCACAGCAGCCTCATAGCCGCCCACGAGGTGGGCCTCCTGTGTCTCGTAAATTATCGTAGTCGTTCCGCCCTTGATTGCATATCGGGAACATTCCGCTGAGTCATATTTATGAGAGAGATGGGTGTGACCATCGATAAAACCCGGAATGAGAGGGCTTCCAGCCGCATCAATTACTGTGGTTTCCCGGCCGATATTATACTGTGGGTCTTTCCCCACATAAACAATCCATTTTCCTTTAACGGCCACTGCATAATCGTCCAGCCATTCCCCGGTATATACGTTTGCCAGTTTGGCGTGAACAATGACGAGATCAGCCTTCAAACGTCCCAGAGCTGCCTGCATTACCTGCTTGGCTTCCTCGGTTCCCATTAGGGCCAACGTTCCTGAAGCAATCATGAAAGAATCTCCTCTTATTCCACGAGACGTTAGGAGGTCTTGGTGGAGAAGCTTTTTTAAAATAATTGAAGTATAAGTAACATAGCTGTTTAGGTCAAGCAAAAAAAAGTCAGTGCCACCGGCACAGCACGGTAAATTTGTTCTAAATATAAGCTTCAATTATTTAGAACCACAGGTTGAAATCTTTTCGTCATTTTCAGATAATCGAAGACAGCTCTTACGTTAAATGATAATCGTCTCATTTTTTGAGACACGGTTTGTTTGGCT
>NZ_JBAMMY010000181.1:0-31605 GCF_051233685.1 Desulfobacterium sp. N47 | reverse complement strand
GAACCTTCTCATCTAAATGTGAACGTAAATACCCATACTTTACCTTGATTTTCTCAACAGTGTTTGACATACATAACGCATATCATTACCGTAGCTAAATGTCAACATAATTGTTCAATTTATTATTGCTAAGTTACTAATGCTGCTGAAACGGGAAGTGCAAATTATCCGGTTTGTCATACCCGACAATTCTGCAATGCATGTCATGATAGCAATAACTAACATTGTTGATAATACTTATTTTGCAGACTTTACCAATATAAAAAAAATTGTCTTGACCATCATCGGTATTTCACCTAAATATCTGATGAATTTGGACAAAGCCCAAAAAAACACTTTTTTTCAGCACAAGAGGTTTGATGGGCTCGTAACGAGTCGTTTTTTCGGCTTTTTACGAAGGTATCAGTCTTGATAGTGAAGATAAATCCTGTAATATTATAGCGAGATTAATTATAATGGTTAGAATAACACTTCCTGACGGCAGCATTAAAAATTTTGAAAACGCTCTTTCAGGCCTTGATATAGCAAAAAGTATTTCCGAAGGACTTGCCAGAAACTGTGTTGCGATGGAGCTTGACGGAAATCTTGTAGATCTGGATACAATTATTTCAGATGATTCTAAAGTCCGGCTTGTTACCGCAAGTGATGAGAAGGCTCTTGAAATATTGCGGCATAGCGCAGCGCATGTAATGGCGCAGGCCATTTTGCATATTTACAAGGATGCAAAGCTGACAATCGGGCCTGTTGTGGAAGACGGCTTTTATTATGATATCGACATGGAGCCTGTTTCAAGGGAGGATTTCGGTAAAATTGAAGCCGAGATCAAAAAAATTATCAGTGCAAAAATTCCATTTAAACGCAAGCTGGTATCCAAAGAAGAAGCCTTGAAATTCTATAAGGACGAACCTTACAAACTCGAAATTATATCCGAACTTGAAGACGGTACTATATCATTGTATGAGCAGGGTGATTTTACGGATTTATGCCGCGGACCCCATTTGCCCCATACCGGATTTATAAAAGCCATAAAGATGACTAAGGTTTCCGGTGCATACTGGAGAGCGGATCAGAAAAAAGCCCAGTTGCAAAGAATTTACGGGACGGCTTTTTATACAAAAAAAGAACTTGATGATTATCTTCACTTCATCGAAGAAGCTAAAAAAAGAAATCACCGTAAAATCGGTATGGTGCTTGATCTGTTCAGCTTTCATGATGAGGCGCCGGGAATGCCGTTTTTTCATCCCAAGGGCATGAGCGTGTGGGAAGCTCTTATAAGTTATTGGAAGATAGAACACAGGGCTGCCGGTTATGTTGAAACAAAGACTCCTATCATGTTGAACCGCTCTTTATGGGAAAGAAGCGGACACTGGGAAAATTACCGTGAGAACATGTATACATCCGTGGTGGATGAAACCGAATATGCCATAAAGCCCATGAACTGTCCGGGCGGAATGCTGCTTTTTGGTATGAAGCCTCATTCCTATAAGGACTTGCCTCTTCGATCAGCAGAAATAGGCCTTGTTCACAGGCATGAATTAAGCGGGGTTCTATCCGGCCTGTTCAGGGTCAGGGCTTTTCATCAGGACGATGCCCATATATTCATGACGCCCGAGCAGATAGAAAGCGAAATCCTTGGAGTGCTGAAACTTGTTGAACGTATTTACAGTACATTCGGCTTGAGTTTCCACCTTGAACTGTCCACACGTCCTGAAAAATCCATAGGAAATGATGAGCAATGGGCTGTAGCTACAAAAGGTCTGGAATCGGCATTAAAAACCTATGGGGTGGATTATAAAACAAATGAAGGTGATGGTGCTTTTTACGGGCCCAAGATAGATATACATATTAAGGATGCCCTTGGAAGAACATGGCAGTGCGGGACTGTGCAGCTTGACATGGCATTGCCTGAGAGATTTGATTTAAGCTACATCGATAAAAATAATGAAAAATGCCGTCCGATAATGATACACAGGGTAATTTACGGCTCTATAGAGCGGTTTTTCGGTATATTGATTGAGCATTTTGCAGGTAAATTTCCGCTCTGGATGGCGCCTGTTCAGGCAGCATTGCTTCCGATAAATGACGAACTTATTCCATATGCAGCCGGAATCCGGGATGTGTTGGAAAAAGAGGGGATACGCACTGAACTGGACAGCAGAACAGAAAGCCTCAAAAAGAAAATAAGAGACGCCCAGTTAAGCTATGTGCCCCTTATAATAACATGCGGGCCAAAGGAAATGGAATCCGGAACCGTTTCTGTAAGGAACTTAAGCGGCAAGATAAAGTATGGGGTTACAATTGAAGATTTTGTAAAAATTGTACTTTTTCAAATTAAAGAACGAAAACTTGATCTTGAAATATTTGAATAAAGACTTGCTTCATTCATTGTTTGGCTTCCCGTTAAGAATACCATAGAGTATTGGTTTCTTAAGCACCAGAGGTTTATAAACCAGGGCGAGTCGCTCATGCCGCATTCTCTATGGGTTTGTCAGTTTCAGCATCTACAACCCGGCCTTTAATCATCGACCGGCCGAATGCTGATGTTGAGAGAGTTAAGAATAAATATCAAAATTAGTAAATTGAAAAATATGGTTTTTCTCATTTTTATTATACCTGCCTTTTTATAATCGTTAAAAGCTTTCTATTTTCCACATTTTTAGCATAGACTAAACTTAAACTTCCTGTTTCAATCCACGCGCCCGCATGGGGCGCGACAGAAAAGATCGAAGCGGAACAACTGCCGTATGTTGTTTCAATCCACGCGCCCGCATGGGGCGCGACTTGAGCAAGCGCTTTGTAATGTTTCTTCAGAACCGTTTCAATCCACGCGCCCGCATGGGGCGCGACTCCTTTATTTGCACCCATTGCATATGCCATATTTGTTTCAATCCACGCGCCCTCTTGGGGGGCGACACAACATTGCTTTGAGGGTTTAATAGTTTATCATTTTTCAATCACCGCGCCCGAATGGGGGGCGACGCCGATTATGGTGATACCGTTAGTATCCCACCTGGTTTCAATCCACGCGCCCGCATGGGGCGCGACCTATCTCAATTATAACTTCGGGATGATTCTGGAGTTTCAATCCACGCGCCCGCATGGGGCGCGACTTTCTGTGCCAACGACTGATGAAGACACACTCGCCGTTTCAATCCACGCGCCCGCATGGGGCGCGACAACAACATGAGCCGTTTTACAAACTCGTTTGCTTCTGTTTCAATCCACGCGCCCGCATGGGGCGCGACTTTGGCTTCGTGCCGATCCCCAATGGTATGGGTTGTTTCAATCCACGCGCCCGCATGGGGCGCGACCCAGCCAGGCATTTATATTCACCGTTTTTAAAGTTTCAATCCACGCGCCCGCATGGGGCGCGACGATGGACACATTATGTACCCTGGTGAATTTGATGTTTCAATCCACGCGCCCGCATGGGGCGCGACTGTAATTGATGCAGAATCGCACGGCTCCTGAACAGTTTCAATCCACGCGCCCGCATGGGGCGCGACTAACCTCAATACTGAGTGCCGCACATGCAGATTTGTTTCAATCCACGCGCCCGCATGGGGCGCGACGTTGATCTTGCCCGTGAAGCTTTACGGATGGCAGGTTTCAATCCACGCGCCCGCATGGGGCGCGACTGACATTGGGAGCAAGATGTACGGTGCTTCCAGGTTTCAATCCACGCGCCCGCATGGGGCGCGACGTTCAGCGTCCTGTCCGGATTTTTCGCCTTTGACTGGTTTCAATCCACGCGCCCGCATGGGGCGCGACTTGTTGTTGATGTTGAGGCCGTAACCCATGCCAGGTTTCAATCCACGCGCCCGCATGGGGCGCGACTTATCTCCTTTTCCTGCGTTAAAATGTAAGCGTTAGTTTCAATCCACGCGCCCGCATGGGGCGCGACGTACTGTCTGTAGATACTTATTTCTGTAGAGCACGTTTCAATCCACGCGCCCGCATGGGGCGCGACCCTCCGACATAGCAGTTGACTTGTGAGCGCAAGCGTTTCAATCCACGCGCCCGCATGGGGCGCGACTTGTATTGCACAGTCAGTGCCAAAACTCAAAAAGTTTCAATCCACGCGCCCGCATGGGGCGCGACACAATTTTGAGCTGTGCTATCAAGACAGCGACATGTTTCAATCCACGCGCCCGCATGGGGCGCGACTCTAAATGTTTTAGTAACAATGTCATCATGAGAGGTTTCAATCCACGCGCCCGCATGGGGCGCGACTTAGTGGCTTTTTCTTGATCGGAAAGTTTACGCTGTTTCAATCCACGCGCCCGCATGGGGCGCGACCTGCAAATGGCACGGCTTAAGGCCAGGGTAATATGTTTCAATCCACGCGCCCGCATGGGGCGCGACGCTGACGAAAACGCTCATATTAAGGCGGCAATGCGTTTCAATCCACGCGCCCGCATGGGGCGCGACTTGACGAGACTGGTCAAAAAGTTCCGTTTCAATTGTTTCAATCCACGCGCCCGCATGGGGCGCGACACGATGTTTTGCATTATTGGAGAGATCTACAGCGCGTTTCAATCCACGCGCCCGCATGGGGCGCGACATACATATGGGAATATGACGAAGTGCTCCCAAGAGTTTCAATCCACGCGCCCGCATGGGGCGCGACCCGCCTGTTGAGCCTATGGGGAGAGCTAAAGAGGGTTTCAATCCACGCGCCCGCATGGGGCGCGACGACAAAGCGCAGGAGATTGTAACGGGCACATTCGTTTCAATCCACGCGCCCGCATGGGGCGCGACAATTTTTTGGGTCTGGGAAATGCTTCGCCTGTGAGTTTCAATCCACGCGCCCGCATGGGGCGCGACGGTCCCCGGTGGGCTGATCAATTTTATCAATACCGTTTCAATCCACGCGCCCGCATGGGGCGCGACAGCGCATGAGGGTATTTTCGAGCATGACAGTTTTGTTTCAATCCACGCGCCCGCATGGGGCGCGACTCTGCGTTCGTTAGGCATAGGCAACTCCCTATGCCGTTTCAATCCACGCGCCCGCATGGGGCGCGACCATCAACTGGAGCGCAGGCGAAATCGAATATTTTACGTTTCAATCCACGCGCCCGCATGGGGCGCGACAGCCGATTTCTGGTATAATGCAGTAAGACTTAACGTTTCAATCCACGCGCCCGCATGGGGCGCGACGTGTCGGGATTTGTGCTCACACGCGCGAGGATGTTGTTTCAATCCACGCGCCCGCATGGGGCGCGACCTCCTGCCGGGGTAAGTCTTTCCGGGCTTGCCTCCTGGTTTCAATCCACGCGCCCGCATGGGGCGCGACTTAGGGAGGGTCCAAAGATAATGTTTAAACTGTTAAGTTTCAATCCACGCGCCCGCATGGGGCGCGACCTGATAAACAGCGCAGATGGTACGCTGCCAAAGCCGTTTCAATCCACGCGCCCGCATGGGGCGCGACAAAAACTGGGGGTTAAAAGTTACTCCGGTCCCTGTTTCAATCCACGCGCCCGCATGGGGCGCGACAACTAACTTCTAACTTACTATATATTCAGGGTATAATTGTTATATTCTGCGATATCTGTTTTAGTACCGGTTATATTACTACCCCCCCAAAATGGTATTTTTATAATACTTAAATATATCATTTAGTTATAACCAGTGCGAACCCTCCTGTAAAAATGTGTCAGCTTGAGGTTCGCAGACATTCTCAAACAATTAACGGACCCTCCTGATCAATTGATTTTTTTGCTCCAATATGTTCTACCCGGCGCCTCCAGTTTGAGCCAAGAAAATAAAATCTCAAACTATCTTGATTCTGATCAATTACATCAATGAGCCGTTGGCGTAACACAGCCCATGTTGCAGGATCAACTATGCATTCAAAAACAGAGTATTGAACACGCTGACCATAATCCTGGCACGCTTTCGCTACTCTGCGCAAACGCCTCGCTCCCGTGCCATCCTGGGTTGCCACATCATAACTGACCAGCACAAACATATTTATCTCCTTATTTCCAGATAAAGGGCGGATAGCCATCAAGATCGCCGCGCAGATAACGGGCAAGCAGCAGCGCCTGAATATGAAACAGCAATCCGATAGTTACTTTTTCTTCGATAAAAGGATGATATATTTCTTCCTGTTTTCTCTCCTGATAAGCTACAAGAAGAGTTTTTCGTGTATCGTCATTCATTAAAACCGCCCCCGAATCGGTTTTCTTAAATCCTTTATCCTGTATCTGACGAAGATTAATAAGTGAAAGAGCCAGCCTGTCGGCAATAACCGGCCTAAATTCTTCCATAAGATCAAGAGCAAGACTTGGCCTTCCGGGCCGGTCCCGGTGTAAAAAGCCTACGGCCGGATCTATCCCGACTGTTTCAAGAGCCGACCGGATATCATGCGCAAGAAGCGTATAAATGAAAGACAGCAGACAATTTACATTATCAAGAGGCGGCCGGCGGTTCCGCTCATGAAAAGAAAATGTTTCTTTCTGGGAAACAATTAAGTGATCAAAGACGCTAAAATAAATATGGGCGGCATCTCCCTCGAGACCGCGCAAAACATCAAGGGGTTGATCCCTGTTCAGCAATTCAAGGTTATAGTTCAGCCGCCTTACTGTTTCGACAATCTGCCCGGCATCTATTTTTTCCGAGTGATCCCGCAGCACCCGATTCAGCACAGTTCGGCAGTTTGCTATTTTACCGATAAGCACTGCCTTTGCCATTTCGGCTGAAAAAGCAGGATCATCCGCTTTTCTGTATTGCTCCCGCCGTAGTAATACATTGCCGGATACCGGCCCCTGTATGCGAGCCATAAAACGGCCATGTTCGGATAAAAAACTTACGCCTACCCCATTTTCAGCACAAAAGCCCATAAGAAAAGGACTGCATCCTACATTTCCGAAACAGACAATTCCGCCGATTGTATGAACAGGTAACCGCAGACGCACTTCCTTTTCCACTTTGACCACTACAGTCTCGCCTTCTTTGGCAAGGTAGGCCCCCTGTGTTGTTACAAAAAGTGTATTAAGATGTTTTTTCATGGCTCACCCAAAATTCTTGATAAATAGCTTTTTACCGAACGCCTTTTCCCCATTGTTTTCGGCATGCATTCCCCAACCAGCGAACAGCTTTCGCATTTCTTTGTATAAACCGGAGCAGGAGTACTGCCGGATTCAATAATCTCCCGAATATTGCGGGCTGCTTCTTCGGTCTTTTGCCGCAGTTTATTATCAAAAACAACTTCCAGACGCCTGCGGGTTTTCCCGTAAAAAAGCGCCCCCTTCATAATTGTGGTCTTTGTCATTTCTTCCAGACACATAGCCTGCGCACAAAGCTGTACCTTATCGCAATCATCGGCCTTTGGTTTACCCCGCTTGTATTCCACCGGAAAAGCCTGCCATTTGTCTTCCGTCAGGCGGTGAAATTCCACTACATCTGCTTTGCCGATCAGGCCAAGCCGAAGAGAACGGAGCGGCATTCCATATTCAATGCGTATATTACCACGCGATTCCTTGTTTTCCTTGTGGACCTTCTCGTGCATGATCCTTCCTTCAGCAGTCTGGCGATTTTCAGCCCAGGCCTGTTCGATGTGAATCAAAGCGCACTGCCTGGGGCAAAAAATAACATGCTGGAGAGCAGAAAGCATAATAAGATCATCTTCCCGGTTTTTATAGGTCATATTGATCATATATGGCCTATCTTTTTCTTCTCTGGATTCGTGCATGGTAGAGCCTTTCTGTAAAACCGCCTTCCTCTAAAAAATCTTTTTCCAAAACTCTAAGCTGCTGGTCGAGCAGATAGTTTGCCTGATGGATCACACAGATTAAAGTGTTCGCCGCGATTTCGGGAGGCGATGCCTCAACATAAGACTTATAAGTCACATATGATCTATTTTTCCGATAACACAAACTTCTAACCTCTTTTGCTTTTGGATGATCTTTTCCCCAAAGCGGCAAAGTGTGTTGCCGCAAATAATCCTTGTAATCCACCAGTAGTTCTTCAAGACTTGCCCTTGCCACGCCTATAAGCTTCAGCTCTGTCTTCTTGGAAGTTCCCGAAGCCATGCTCCCTTCCGCAATATTCTGCTTGCCGCTTCGTGCCGCCTGCACCATCTGGTCATGGGTGCGCGAACGGATGCTGATAAACCGGTTACAAAATACCACTGTGGCATCATGAACAATCTCAGCCATCTGGTAAGATTGCAGGGTCTGATAACCGCCATGAGGCAGGATGAGTTTGGGAGGGTCTTGTGAGTTAGTCATGTTGAATACCTCAAAATATATTTTCTTCCGGCCATTCTTTAACTTCGATACCGGCTGGGAGGTTGTTCCTGTCAACAGTAATTGGATAATCATTTTTACATCTTGGAAGTTCTGAATTTTTATTTATTTTTACACGATCAAATAATCTTCCCGACAACTCATTGCCTAAATGACTTACATGTTTGAATATAACCAGCTTTCTTGGGTTCATTTCCCCTCTCGCAGCCGCCCTGTCATGTTCAAAAGCATTTATTAATGCCTTCCATAATAGTATAAGATCTTCTTCAGAAAATTTTGTTTTCCTGGCATCTATAGCCGAAACAAAACCATGCATTCGATACATGGCATAAGGAACTGTCGATTTTCTTCCAAAGGTTGAAGCATGCTCTCTCCCTTCCTGTGCATCAGCTTCTTTTTGTGTAGTTACAGCGCAACGCGTTATAGAATGTTCCGCCTGATATATACGATCTTCTGATCTTGCAAAAGTAAACTGAACCGGACCTCGAACGGTTCCAGCACCTTTATCACCAGTTGATAAGACAGCACCAAACGTTCTGATATCAAAATATGTTTGGCATAAATTTGCTTGACGTTCCTGAATTTTTTCGCCAACAGCCGTATCAATAATATTATTCAGAATTTGCTCCTGCCTGATAAATATATCGAAGGGTGGTTTAAGTTCTTTTGCAAGCATGACATAATTTCTTACTTTTCTTTTAATGCATACATCCGTTATCAATCCATGCTGGTCTTCTGCATCAGCTCTGGGTAAATTTACTTGATCTGGATCTCCGTTTGGATTGCCATCTTTCACATCAAACAAAAATACAAAATCATACCGATTCTTTATTGCCTCGCTCATGTTATACCTCCGCTTCATTTTATTTCGAGTTTGCTCCGCTGAATTGCGCCTGTTTCTGATGATAATATCCGATAGCAAATTGCCCTTTTTCTTCTAATAAAAAAGTTGCAGGTAATTTGTTAATATCCACGTCCTTCACCAATTCCTGAAGTTCTTTGTCCATATTGATAGCAAGTCCGGGCTTCTCGTTTTTCAGTTTTGTATAATGCTTCGAATTTAGATCAAAAAGCCGCCCAAATGCAGCAGAAGGCAAAGTCATAGCATATGTAAAATACCGCTCACGTATTCCGGCATTTCTATCCCCTAACGCCGCATACTGAATGCTCTCCAGTTTTGCAAAAATCTGACCGCAAACATAGGCCACCGGCCTGTCGCCCTCTTGAATATTTTCCTTAATCACAAAATCACCTCCTTTGTTATTCCGATTCAAAATAATTTTTATTAAAGCTGCTCTATCGGCAGTAACACCGTATTTATCCAAACGCGCTCTCTGAATCGTTTTTACTAACATCCATAATGGCAGAGAAGTCTTTTTTAACGCCGCATTCCATAAATAAGCGGCTACTCTTGGCAATGATTTATCGTCTTTGTCAAAACTTCCATCGCTGTTTTTTCTCTGACAGCTCCTTGCCAGATCATACAGACTGGGGTAGTGTGTTTTGGTGCTCTTCAAATCCGAATCATATTCTGAAATTGAAATATCTTGGAACCACTTTGCTATTGATTTTTGAAAATCAAACAAACTTGTTTCAATCCAATCTCTAACTGCTATCCTAGCCGCCGAACCGGATAGTGTGCATGAATAAAATCGGTCTGGCTCAAGATACCGGCTATCATGTTCGGTTCCCGATGTAACAGATTCGATTAATCTTGCAACATCAGATGGATTTGGCTCTTCGAGATAGTCGATTTCATCCAACTTCTCATTGTTTCGAGTCCAAAAAACAACAGCCGTATCCGAACCGAAATTTTTGCGGTTGGTATATCGGAATTCCTTTTTTTCTTTGCCTTTTTTATTTTTAACAAGGATTTCATTCCCCGATGATAGAAGCCAATTCATCCCTTCCACATAAGACTTCGCACAATTAGTGCATATCGAAGAGTTACTGTTTCCTTTTAAACCATAAGACTCGAATGCATTTTCATTATATGAAACAAGAGCGCAGCCGCTTGATTGTCCGTCAGGCACTCTTTTAATCATTCCATGCGGAATATCCTCAACAGGATAAGCGGCCCTATCACAAACGGAACAATTCTTTTGTGTTTTAGACAGTAGTGCTTTTTGGATCGTTTCGTACTCTTCAATAACTTTCTTCAAAACATTCGGATTTTCGTGAATACGAATGCCCTCTGATTGAATCCGAAATCCGATATTACCTTTTCTGCTTTTTTCATCAGGAATAGCGGTTTCAAAGTCTTTTAATGCCTTTTCCAACCCGTCAGCTTTGTTCTGCCTATAAAAAGCCACAACTGGAGCCAGTTCCTGTAAATTTCGATACTTTTCTATTTTGCCTAAAAACAACTCGTGTTTCTTTTTCGATACTTTACCGCCATAGCAAAGTACTTCTTCAGCTTTGTCGAGTAACAGTCTCGCTTTTCCTTTCTTTGCGATTATAGCTTCAGCAATGGTTAAATTTTTTTCAAATAACTCGAATTTTTGAAAACCGCCATCTACGGTGATAACTATCTCCATTGAAATTGGCTCTTCCTTAAGCGCATCATGAACCCACTCATTTTTGCTCTGCTGTTCCCTAAGCGTTTTTCCCAACTCGCTTAATTCCTTAATCATAAGGCAGCCTCCTGGTCTTCCTTCTGATTGAACTCATAGAGTCCGGCAGAAGTTTCACTATCCATCGGTGGCTGGAAATGACTGGACTGCATCATCTTGTCATTCTCCTGGACTTCACAGTGCAAAACGCCGTCGCGTATCGCAACATCATGGAAGAATAAGGGTTCAGGTTTTCCTTTCCCGTTATAAAAAATATCAAACAGCATGCTCCCAATAGAAATGGTTTCCCGTATTGGCTGTTCAGTACCGTCCGGCTCCATGAACTCAGCTGAAAACTCGCGTGTCCCAAGATATGGCCTGCGCCAGCACTGGCCTTTTTTAATGCGTCGGGGAAACATACCTTCTTTCCCTGCCTCCGTTCCAATGTACTTTTCAGGCCTGTTGTTGCCGGATGTTTGTTTTTGGTAAATAGACGCTTCAATGATGTACGCAACGTCCTTTAAAATAATGCTGTTACGCTGTGCACGTTTTTCTTCTATCACAATCGGATTTTTCCCTTGCTTGGTGTTAATCTCATTGCGTTTAATTGTGCAGAACTTAATAGGATTTAAAACCAAAATTCTTCTGACATACCACTGAAACTCCGGTTTCCACAAAATAGAATCCAGGATACCTCGCGCAGCAGACGGCGTCATGCACGGATACGTCATGCGTTCAACTTTCAAATCCGGCCTTGTAAAGCATGCAAAATCGCCGGTTACTTTAACTCTTACAATTCGACTATCAAGCATATGTACCTCCTGATCATACGATTAATTTATCCGCCTCGATGGGGGCCACTGAAATACCTGTTTCAGGATCATAATTTCCGTACCAGATCATAAATCCTTGGGGCATTGGTTTACACATTGCGCTATTTTGAAAAATAAAATGCTTATATACCTGTACCGTATACGCCTGCATTTCCCTGTAATCATCCCTTGATAAAAATTCTTTGTGTTCGATGGAATGAAGCAACTGCCTGCTTTCGTCGCTGAAGTTGTAAATATAAAGCCCTTCTGTAGCATTCTGTATTATGCGGTAACTGTCATTGACAGTTTTGAATTTAAATTCATTACGGGCATTGTTTATCCCGTACTTATCGGGTTTTACAAAAAGATTGATCACCTTGGCATAATACTGGGCAAAAACATCATGGGTATATAACTGACTAATATCGGCCTTTACTATATCTTCGGTAAAACCGGCACAAGCCGAATATGTCTTATCCGGCATGCCACCATCTTGGACTTTGAACAAAAATACATTTCCATAATCTGGCAGTTTATCTTCACGATTACAGCGTCCAGCGGACTGGATAACCGACTCAAGCGGCGCTATAGCGCGAAAAACAGATGGAAAATCAAAATCTACACCTGCTTCGATAAGCTGTGTGGAAGCTACCAATATATTTTTCTTTGTTTTAAGGTCATACCTGATTTTTTTAATTACATCCTTTCGATGCGACGGACACATTGCTGTTGAAAGATGATACTTTACTACCCAATTGCCTTCATTTCGCGCACTGTTATAAAACTCCAAAACGGCTTTTTTGGTATTGAATATCACCAATGACGAAACTCCCACCCGCATTACTGCGTCAATCAGTTCTTTATAATCCAACGGATTTAATTCGTTCAACAAGTGATATTCAATTCGCTTTGTTTTTCTGTAAATTTCTACGGGGTCGTCAACTAATGGGTAAATTACACTTATACCGTCAAATCCCTGTCTTTTTTCGAAGGCCGGCTGGGTTGCCGTGCAGAATAAGAACGATGTCTTCATAATAGTCTGAACATCCTGTAACATTCGGAGCGATGGTAATATCACTTCCTTTGGAAGCGTCTGGACTTCATCGAAAATCACCATAGATTCTGCTATGTTGTGTATTTTCCGGCACTGGGATGGCCTGTTGCTGAACAGAGATTCAAAAAATTGAACAGTTGTCGTTACGATAATCGGATAATCCCAATTTTCACATGCCAGTTTTTTTCGTTGCTGAGTCAAGAAGTAATTATCTTTATCCTCATTCTCGCCTTCATTGTAAGCAGAATGATGTTCAAGAATCCATTCTTCGCCAAAAATGGCTTTCAGGACTTGAGCGGTCTGGTCTATAATATTTATATAAGGAAGAACTATTATTATTCGTTTCAAATTATTTTTTTTCGCATGCTGTAGTGCCCAGGCTATGGATGTTAGTGTCTTACCCATTCCGGTTGGAAGGGGTAACGAATAAAACCCGCAGGGCATATCCGCTTTCTGCAAAACTTCGTCGCGGGCCTTATTCCGCAGCTGATTAATTTCGCCGTCTTTTGACTTCTCTGAGAATTCCTTTTCCAATTTTTTTATCATATCGTCTATTGGCAAGGTGATTTGAGCGCGTATTTCAAACGTATCTTTATCAAAATGTTCTTCCGTGGAAAGCCAATCGCTATCGGTTAAAACACTAAAAAGATACCTTATAAAAATTTCACGATGTGATTTTTCTTCAAAGTTCAAAAAATCAGGTTTTGTGATATCTGCCTCGTTAATTTTCACATCAGCAATAAATGATTGTTTGATTCCCTCAAAACTGGGAACTTCCCCACGATAAAAAGGCACTGTATCGCTCTTCCAAGCTGAGTTATCCGGTAACCCCTTATGATGACCGTCAATAGCAAAAGACGCCTCCATGATTCTAAGAAGTCGCGCATACCCTGCACCCCATGAAGCATGCGGGACACTGCCACGCCTTCCGCCATTTTCAAGGTACTTTTGAAATTCAGGCTGGTATTTACCGAGATCATGCAATAGCCCCGTCAGATAGAAAATTGGCTTATAGTTTTCTTTACATGCAAAAGATTCAGCAAGTTTTGCAGTTTGATGAAGATGCTTTGATAATGCATGTTGTACATTAAGACTATTTTCTGAATGCGCATAATATTTCATGAGTTACCTTTACTTTTAATTATGCTCTTCCTTCTTTGCTATGGGCATAAATATATTTCATGTATAATCCTTACTTTAAAACCTACTTCTATATGTAATTCAGAACATTAATGCATCTGCTAAAAGCAATATCCAACAAATTCTCATATTTTATCCAGTATAGTTTTCAGGACACGCTGCATACCCTTATAAAAAACAAAAGCCCCGTGCTTCAATTACCTGAAGATCGGGGCTTGAATATATTCAGTCATATCAAATCCTTATTATTTAATGCTTAAATAATTTCAACAATATAACGAGTAAATGGAACAAATTTCTAATGAGCAAAAATAGTTAAAGAATTTGTTAACACTTTGTATGAGTCAAAGCAATAGGATTTAAAAAAAGAAGCAAGGGAGAAAATATTAAATGTTTTGCCCGCTGGACAGGGTGGAAAAGATCTTTGAACAAAAGTTCAATTTCAGTTGACGGGATATTATCTGTAGCCGATCTTAATTGCGTAGAACGTGGTATAGCAGATACGCTAAAACATCGTTTTAAGGTTGTTTAATGGTAATTCCATGCAGTTTATTATTTCACCGGGAATTGCTGACAACAAAATCAATTAATAAACCCTATATCGCCAATTTTTTTTCTGTGATAAAATGTAATTATTATTTGTTAAAAATTTAATCAACAGGCCGAAGGCGGACATACCGGGACTTTAATGTGAGAAAGGGGAAATCTTATGCCATTTAAACAAAATCTTATAAATAAAATCAGAATGGATAAGATGGCAGACAAAGTGCTTAAATCTATTGTACCAACAGAAAGCGGGTATAAGGTAGATAAGGAAACAATGCGAAAAATACTTGCAATGTTTGATTATCAGAAAATAAATGAAAGGGATCTGGAGCTATTTGCACAAGATACCGTTAATAATATTAAAAAAATACTTGTTCTTGACAATGAGCTTGCTTTATATAATACGACGATTGATGATGTTGTTTTGCGTAAGAGTCCGACTTTAAAAGAAATGCTTAGCTTTCATAATGCCCGCAAAATATTAAACGACTCGGATGTTCTTTTGCACAAAAAAGAAGACAGCGTAAGGTTTTTTCAGAACGAATATATTTCATCACTTGATCTTTCTTTCAACCAATCGGATATTCTTGATATTGAAAAAGATGGCCGCATTTCTCTTGAAAAAGATTATACCGACGGAGTAACTGAAACCCTTGAACTATTCTCGGAACTTCTTGGTTGTACCCAACTGCCGCATAATTTTACAATCAGTAAACACATTGTAATAGGAGTACCGAATAAAGAGCAGAACGGAGAAACCCGCTATGGACCGATAGTTATTTACAGCACGATTCATAATACCATTAAACTGTTTGATGAAAAAATTGGAGTTTATGAAAAAGAAAAAATCGAATTTTTACAAAAAATAGCATACGGTAAGGAAAAGGCTTCAAAAGAAGGACCGGAAGTATTTCAATATCTGACAAATATGGTGCTATTAAAAAATCAGCAACAACTTTGATTACATGAATTTTTTCAGGAATAGGACAGCTTCTTGTTAGAGAAAGGAAAAATTCACTTTTATCTGATCGGTTTTATATGAAATAAATTTGAATCCTGGTTTACAGTAAACCCTGCTTAATTATGTATCTTTATATTAAACAACTTTTATTGGCTGTACTTTTGCTCTGCTTTTTCTCTTTGGTGCCGGTTCTTTTTCCGTCAATGCTTCGAGAGCTAAACTTTCTTCCTTTTTGGTTCCTTTTTCTGCTATTTTCTTTAATTGCATTGTTACGGCTTCCAATGCCTCTGCCTTTCGTTCTTCGGCATCAGCTCTTCTTACAGCAGCATCGGCCATACGTTTTTGACTATCTGCAATGCCTTCCATAATCTTGTTAAATGCAGGCAGATGCTCTGATGCAATAATCTTAATAAAACTGTTTGCATCCACTGACTCTTTGTTCCTTTGCCTGTCCGCACCGGGGTATTTCCCATCGTACGGCTTGCGGTTTCTGTCAAACCGCTTGTTAGTTCTAAGATTGTGCAGAAAATCGTCTACCATTATATATCTCCTAATATGTTCCCTGAAAATTATTAATACACGGATCTTTTTGTTTTCAATGCCAAATCTGGAAAAACGCAGTGTGATATCGAAAGAAAAAGGACTTGCCTATTATTTAAGAAAAGCGGATTGTGATATACACATTATAAATAGACATTAATAAAAGTCAAGAGTTGGTTTATAATAGTGCATAGAAACATATATTCATAGCATTAAAATTTTTTTTGCCCTGAATATATGTTTCTGCTATGAAGCAATTTCGGATAACAGGACAGACAGGTACTTAAATGTTTCTTTGTGTTTAATCAGGCAACATTAACAAGATAAGAGGAGTAGACGCTATGACTGAAATTATTGATATTAAGGCAAGAGAAATTCTAGATTCGAGAGGGAACCCAACGGTTGAGGTGGACGTATTTCTTTCCTGCGGAGCTATGGGGCGGGCGTCTGTTCCTTCAGGAGCTTCCACCGGAAAACGCGAAGCTCTTGAACTTCGTGATACTAAAGCAAAAAGATTCGGAGGTAAGGGTGTTGCAACGGCGGTTAAAAACGTACTTACCACTATTGCTCCTGCAATCCACGGCATGGATGCAGCGGATCAGACTGCGCTTGACAAGAAAATGATCAAGCTTGACGGAACTCCTAATAAGTCAAAATTAGGAGCGAATGCGATTCTGGGCGTCTCAATGGCTGCTTGCAGAGCTGCGGCTGCTGCATTTGGAATGCCTCTCTACCGTCATATAGGAGGTATAAGCGCCCGATATCTGCCTCTTCCAATGATGAACATAATCAACGGAGGTGCTCATGCCGCAAACAATCTCGATATACAGGAATTCATGATAATTCCTGTAGGAGCCAAAAATATAGCTGAGGCCATCCGTATGGGAGCTGAAACTTTTCACAGCTTAAAAAAGATACTCAAAGATAAAGGCCTTAACACAGGCGTGGGTGATGAAGGCGGGTTTGCGCCGGATCTTTCTTCAAATGAGGAAGCGATCAAGAACATAATGCTTGCAATAGAAGCTGCCGGATATAAACCAGGCGATGATATTGGAATAGGACTTGATGCTGCTGCAAGCGAGTTTTATAATAAAGGAAAATATAATCTGAGTTCGGAAGGAAAACTTCTTAGTGCAGAACAGATGATTGATTATTATGAAATATTGATTGATAAATACCCTATCCTATCTATTGAAGACGGTCTTGCCGAACAGGACTGGAAAGGGTGGAATACAATGACAGGACGTCTTGAAGACAGCATACAGATAGTAGGCGACGATATATTCGTTACAAATCCGGCAATATTTACAAAAGGCATAGAAAAAGGTATAGCAAACTCCATACTGATAAAACTTAATCAGATAGGTACCGTCACGGAAACATTAGATACCATTGAAATGGCCAAGCAGGCTGGTTATACAACCGTAATATCCCATAGATCCGGAGAAACCGAGGATTCATTTATCGCTGATCTTGTTGTCGGTACAAACGGGGGCCAGATAAAGACAGGCTCGATGTCAAGAAGTGACAGAGTTGCAAAATATAACCAACTTATAAGGATTGAAGAAGAGTTGGGAGAAGGGGCGCTTTTTTCGGAAGAGCTTCTTTGAATAAAGATTAAGGTTTAAGGTTCAAGGTTCAAGGTTCAAGGAAAAATATTATCTAAGGCCTTTAGCCTTGAATCCTTTTGACTGATAATAATATTGAACTCAAGTCTTTGCCTGAAGGCGAAGGTTTTTCTTCCAATCTTTGATTGGGACAATAACAAAGCAGATACGAGAGGCGTTTATATGGGAAATGATACAAAGTATATTTTTGTGACAGGTGGGGTTCTTTCATCTCTCGGAAAAGGACTTGCTTCTGCATCCATAGGAGCTCTTCTGGAAAGCCGGGGGCTTTCCGTAACTATTCAAAAACTTGATCCATATATTAACGTTGATCCGGGCACAATGAATCCTTTTCAGCATGGAGAAGTTTTTGTTACAGACGATGGCTCTGAAACCGATCTTGATTTAGGTCATTATGAACGCTTTACAAGCATCAAGATGGGACAGGATAATAATTTTACTACAGGCAAGATTTATTATTCTGTAATATCAAAAGAAAGACGCGGAGATTATCTGGGAGGAACAGTTCAGGTAATTCCGCATATTACGGATGAAATTAAAAATGATATAAAGCTGGTGTCGGATAGCGTGGATGTTGTTATCGTGGAAATAGGCGGCACCATAGGAGACATAGAAAGTCTTCCTTTTCTTGAAGCCATACGTCAATTTAAAACTGATGTAGGGAAAGAAAATGTTATTTATATCCATCTTACTCTGGTCCCATATATAGCAACAGCCGGTGAAGTCAAAACCAAACCTACTCAGCACAGCGTAAAAGAACTGCGAAGTATTGGAATTCAGCCTGACATACTTCTTTGCCGGACAGACAGATTTTTATCTAAGGAAATAAAGGCCAAGATAGCTCTTTTTTGCAATGTGGGTGTAGACGCTGTTATTACAGCATTGGATGTCGAATCCATTTATGAAGTTCCTCTTATTTTTCATAATGAAGGACTTGATGATAAAATCATAGAACTTTTAAATATCTGGACAAGGGCGCCTCGCCTTGAAGCATGGAAAGATCTTGTAAAAAGGATCAAATCGCTTAAGCATTCGGTTAAAATTGCTATTGTAGGAAAATATACCAATCTTACCGAATCATATAAAAGTTTGAATGAAGCCCTTTATCACGGCGGATTTTCAAATGACTGCAAGGTTAATCTTTTCTTTGTTGATTCTGAAAATATTAACGCAGATAACTGTAAAGAAGTACTTTCAGATGTGGACGGCATATTGGTTCCGGGCGGCTTCGGCACGCGCGGAATCGAGGGTAAAATATTGGCTGCACAATATGCCAGGGTTAATAAGATACCCTACTTCGGGATTTGTCTTGGTATGCAGCTTGCTGTAATAGAATTTGCCCGCAATGTTGCCGGAATGACTTCTGCTCACAGCTCCGAGTTTGACGAAAAAACCACATTTCCCGTTATCTATCTTATGCTCTCATGGTATGACGAAAAAACCAAAGCCATACAAAAAAGAGACATCTCTTCTGAAAAAGGCGGAACAATGAGACTTGGTACATATCCGTGCATTCTTGAAGAAGGAACACTTGCCCATAAGGCGTATGGAACATATGAGATTTCCGAAAGGCACAGGCACAGGTATGAATTCAACAATGAGTTCAAGGAAATACTGGAAGAAAAAGGGCTTATTATAAGCGGAACTTCGCCAAGCAAAGATCTTGTGGAAATTGTTGAAATAAAAGAGCACCCATGGTTTCTTGGATGTCAGTTTCACCCTGAATTCAAGTCACGCCCTATGCAGACCCATCCTCTTTTTCAGTCATTCATAGGCGCGGCATTAAAAAAGAAACTTGAATAGGAAACAAGTTAAAAAGACCGGCTCAGAATCACTTGAGTTTTGAAACAATAAATTCGGCTGTTTTTTCAGCAGAGACACCAAAAAGATCTTCCATTCTGATCCGGTCAAGGTGTTTGTCATCCCAGGGCACACTATTTTCCTGAACAATGTTTTTTATGTGATCATATTTTCCGCCAAGAGCCTTTATCTTCATAGGCAGAGGAACACTTTCCTTAAATGAAATATTTAACAAAAGAAGGTATTCAATGATATTCGGGCTTTGCGGGGAAGATGATATTACAGGAATTACTATTATGCTGCGGTCATCCTTTCTCCCTTTTCCTATATAAACATTGCCACCTTGTACAATGATTTTTTTTGTGCCTTTAAGACGGGAATCCGTTTCAACTCTTGACGGAATAGATTTTAATATGCCTTCTTTTTTTACTATATCAATAGTCGTATCATCAGTCAGCTCTCCAAGCAGGTCCAGCCCGCCTATCCTGTAGAGAATATAACCATTAATAGCCGAAACAATTTCCTGCAGATTTTTTAAAACCAAGATATTCTTGTTTGTAAGCTGAGACGGATTCAAACTGTTGAAAGATAAAACGTCAAACAGAATTCCATAGAGTTTTTCACTTATGCGGCTTGTTCCTACAGTTACTGTTTTAGCCTGATGCTTTATGGCATCTATAGGTCTTGTCATAAGGTTTATGGATTCGCTTAAGAATTTAAAAAGAGTATCGAGCATATTTTTTGGTGTTCCTTTCATGCCGAAATCCAGCTCGAAATCGGAAACCGGAAGCTTACCCGAAAGATACTTGCAGAGTAAAATAAGATTCAATGCTGAATCAAATCCGGTAAATGAAGGAAAACGCTTTTCGACTCTTCTTTTTCTGAACTCATTGTAAAAGTTGGCTATTTTTTCTCTGAAGGATTTTTCCAGTATCAGTTCATAAATATCTGTTCCTTTTTCAATCTGCTCATCTATAGAGCTTTGCAATTCTTTCCTGAACTTGTACATAAAGCTTGAGCCTTCGTTTATCGATAATGCTGCATAATATCCCCAGATGTGGCCTGCAAGAGTGTTTAATATCGGCGCAAGGTGTTGACCCACCACAGGAACATGGAAAACATCCTCAGCATATTGAGCGAATCTATCTTCTCCTTCGTCTGCTATAACCACAGGAGCCGCCTTGTGAGCCTTGAATATGGCAGTATCTTTTACTATATCTCCAATGACATTGCCCCTCGTACCGGCGCTGCATATAATGATTAACGGCTCTGATGAAAGGTCTATATGCTTTTTATCTTCCACATAATCAGACGAGATTGTCTTGTAGCATAATTCACTGAGTTTAATCCTTATTTCATCAGCTGAAGCCTTGTTCGGACCGCTTCCGACCGTAGCCCAATAAGTTTTTGTAACAGCAAGCCTTCTTGCGGATTGTTCAATCATATCCTTGATCGAAAGTACTTTTTTCATATGAGAAGATATTTCAATAAGATTTTTTACCTCATCAGAAATAAAATTTTCGTTTCTGTTCTTTTTAATCTGAGCAATATAAAGGCCAAGAACAGCACCTGCAACAATCTGGCAGTAAAACGCCTTTGTTGATGCCACAGACATTTCAATATCCCGGCCACTGCTGGTATAGATAACTCCGTCAACCTTGAAAGTTATATCCGAATCTCTTCTGTTTACAATCGCAAGAGTCCTGGCGCCTCTTTTTTTCACCATTTCTATCGCACGGTTTGTATCCGTAGTTGTTCCCGACTGGCTTATTGCCACAACAAGAGTGTCCGACATACTTTCCGGCATTTCTCCGGAATCAAGCATAAACCCGCTCAGCTCGGAAGCTTTATGGGCGCTGATATTAATCAATGGATCGTTCAGATAGTAATTAAGTATGTCTGAGCAGGCAAGTGCCGCCACTCCGGCTGTTCCCTGACCTGCAAAAATAATACGCCTTATTTTCTTTTCGTTAAAAACTGTTTTAAAAGATTCGGGAAACTCTTTTTCAGAAAGGAATACGGAATAAGTTTTTCCGTCTGCACTTGTCTTCCAGCGGTTTTGAAGTGTCTTTTCAACCGATAAAGGCGATTCGGATATCTCTTTTAAAAAGTAATGGGGATAATTCTGCCGGTCAATATCTCTTGAAGTAATGCCGGTATGCTTTATATCCTTATCTTTAATATTAACAGGAGTATTGTCATAATACGTTGCTTTTATTCCTGAAAGCCCGCCAGGAGACTCCTGGGATAATATAAAAATCTGTCCCTGGGTGCTCCCGTTTTTGCTTTCTACTATTTTGTCGCCTTCCATCTTTATATAATCAGGGGTTTCTTCCACAAATCCGTAAACTTCGGATGCCGGCATGTAATTATCTTTTCCTATGCCGATAAAAAAAGCCTGTCCGCTTCCTTTATGGGCAAGAAAAATTTTTCCCGGATCAAGATTTGTATGCATTGATATGGCATGAGATCCCTCAAAATCATTTACTGCGAGACGGAATGATTCTTCGATATTAATGCCCTTGCATAAGTATTTTTCGATCTGAAGGGGAATGATTTTGGTATCTGTTGTTATCTCACTGCAAAAAGAATTGCCGCCGCTTTCATATTCCTTTTTGAGTTCGTGGTAATTGTCGATATCTCCGTTTAAACACACATGTATTATGCCTCTTTCCCACAAACCGAATTCAGCTTTGTTTCCGTCTACCGGGTGACAATTTGCTTCCGTTACAGCACCAACAGAAGCCCATCGGGTATGAGATAAAACTGTATGATACTTGTGAGGAAAAGAGACGAGTATTTCCAGAATATGGTCATTTTTAATCTGATTTCGCAAAAAATTTATATTGTCTCCAAGGCTTCCTATCTCTGCCGCAACTTTATAAACAAGAGCTACACTGACAAGAGAGTCCCCGTTTTTTTCTGTTGTTTTGCCAATTGACAGGCCACCATTTAGCAGGATATCGCGGTTCGAACGCTCTTTTAAGGTTTTAGTAAGCTTCTTTTTTGAGATTTCTTTTTCAAATTTATTATATTCACCGGCATCTAAAACAAACATCAGTGAAATACCGGCTGAATCACGCCCTCTTACTTCAAGACGATCCATGCTGTTTAACACAGCATTTAGATTTTTATAAATGGTTACAGAATAAAAAGAAGAGTTATTTTCAGAAGCTCCTATGAGGCTGCTTACCTTTGGAATATTTTGTCCGGTTTCATTTGAAATAATCCATGAAATATCTTTAAGGTCTTCAATTCTGCTTGATATTGTTTCAACCGCCGATGGCTCAAGAAGTCCCATTTTCTCTGAAAGAATTGTTGATTCCGAATCAATAATTTTGTTTATTCTTTTTGAGAGCTCAAAAATCCTGTTCTGAATATTTTTATTTGTGAATATCTCAAAGAATAATTCGTCTCTTTTTAATTCCCGCACGTTTTCAAGAAGAGATTCAACCATATCTCTTCCGCATAAATAATGATCATCCAGGGAAACATTATCTTTTATGCAAAGCTCAAATGAGCGGGACTCTATTTTTTTAACACTGTTTTCAATGGATGCGATATCAATTTTTGGAGCAGGTTTTTTGCTTTTATTAAAAGAAATAATACCTGTGATTCCGCAACACAAAATATTTTTCGGACAAGGGAAAAAAATAAAGGAAAAAGCAGGTGTATCAGACGGGTCTTTGGCAAAATAAACATTGGCAAAAAGATATGGAATGATTTTGCAGGATACTCTTTTAATAAGATTTAAGAATATATTTTGAGCTTTGGACTTTATGATTATACAATGTCTGATAAGGCGCATAAGATTATAACTCCTCTATATGATCATCAGATGTCGCGCATCGAATCTGAATATTTAATGTGCTTTATCTGATGTTTAATTTACATAAAAAATATAATGGTTCAGATTTTTCTTTTATATAGGATCTCTAAAATCATTTTTATATCTTCAGGCCTGTCCACCCCAATGCTTTCGTGTTCGGTTAAAACAACATGTATGGCAATGTCATTTTCAAGCAACCTAAGCTGCTCGAGTTTTTCAGCAACTTCGAGTCTGCTTTGTCCCAGAGAAACAAATTCTTTAAGTGTACTCATCCTGAAAGCATATAATCCGATATGCCCGAAAAAAATCCCGTCCTCACCATCACGATAACACGGAATCGCCATACGCGAAAAATACAGGGCGTTTCCTGTTTTGGAGAATACAACCTTTACCTGGTTAATATTGGCCGCTTCATTGTTTGTGATCTTTCTTGCAAGGGTTGTAACATGGATCTGCGGGGATATAAACGGCTTTACTATTTGTGTAAGCATTTCAGGATTAAGAAGCGGCTCGTCTCCCTGTATATTCACAATTATGGAATCATCGGAAAGATTTAATATTTGTGCTGCTTCCAGAATCCGGTCGGTTCCGCTTGGATGATCCGGTCTGGTTTCAACTACCGGAACATCAAGAGCTTTAGCAGCGGAAACAATGCGCTTGTCATCTGTTGCAAGAACAACCATTGAAAGCTCCCGGCACTTTTTTGCGTTATTATATACATGCCAGAACATAGGCTTTCCTGCAATATCGGCAAGAGGCTTTCCCGGAAATCGGGTTGATTCATAACGAGCCGGAATTATACCGTAACATTTATAATGTTTGTCCATTGAAGTTTTATTTATGAAAACAGTTTAATAATTTTTAGAAAAAAGTTTAAGTGAGTTGTGGTGTATCCGCCACTATTATTTTAAAAACAGCTATTGAATCCATATATTAAATTATCCGAATAAGCAAGATAGCCGATAAACTTTAGCAAAATAGATAATTATTAAGGAATTATATTGAATTTAGCAACCAAAGGCTGATAAAAACAATCATGAATTGGGGCATCCTTTATTAATGGTCATTGATTATTTTATATCTAAAATTATATAGATTATAACTGTATGATAAAATTATCTGAAATTTTTAATAAATTCTTCAAAAAGAAAGCAAGCGGGTCACTTGCCGATATTGATTATCTCCGCAATGATTTCAAATCCCGTTATCACTGTTTCCGGGTCCTTTTAAGTTCCAACAACAAAGCGCTTGAGATTATGGCTGATATTGAGCTGCTTCTTGAAGGCAAAAAGCCATTTGGGATAACTCATATAAAGTCTCACTGCACTGCTGCCTCAGTAAACGTTTTTAAAATGATAAAAAATTTTGATGAACTTGCCCCGAAAAAATATGCTGAATTATTTTCCAGGTTCAACGCCATACAGCAGCAGATAAATCTTCTTCTTTCACAAAAAAAACCGGTAACCGACAATCGGCTTGTTATTCCTCTTGCTTTGGTTAATAAAAATATGGCCGATATTATCGGAAGTAAAATGGCTAACATAGGAGAGATAAAAAACAGGTTGCATTTAACTGTTCCGCCCGGATTTGTTATCACTTCGGCAGCCTATGATAAATTGCTTTCGCACAATGATCTCCAGACCGAGATCGACAGGCTTTTTCAGACAACAGATACCGAAGATATGGAACAGCTTTATACTCTGTCTTCAAAAATCCGTCAAATGATTATGAATTCAAAAGTTCCGAAAGAACTTGAAGACAGGATAACAGAATCGCTTACCGCTCTTGAAAACAGAAGAGGGAAAAAATTGCGCCTTGCACTCAGAAGCAGCGCCATAGGAGAAGATACAGCCAAAAACACTTTCGCGGGCCTCTATCATTCCGAATTAAACGTCGGTTCCGACAATATCATTGAAGCATACAAGAATGTGGTTGCTGGAAAATACTCACTTCAGGCAATAACTTACAGACTTGAAAGAGGGTTCAGGGATGAAGATATTCAGATGTCGGTAGGATGCATGGAGATGGTGGACGCGATAGCCGGAGGTGTGATGTATACAAGAAACCCTGTGAACATGAGTGATGATTATATCTTTATTAACTCGGCATGGGGGTTGCCTAAATCGGTTGTTGACGGAAGTATAGATTGTGATCTTTTTATAGTATCAAAAAAATCTCCGATTGAACTTATTCATAAAGATATAAAAGTAAAGCCGAAAAAATTCATCTGCTACTATGAAGAAGGCGTATGCCGAATGGATAACACCGGAGAATCAAAAGATCTCCCGTCTTTGGCCAAAGAGCAGATGTTTGCTTTATCCGATACAGCGATTGAGATAGAAAAATACTACGGCTGTCCGCAGGATATCGAATGGGCGGTAGCAGACGATGGCTCGGTTTATATGCTACAGTGCAGGCCGTTACAAATATCCGAACGTTATAAGGAAATTATACTTCCCGGTATTGCAGAAAAGGATTCAACCGTTATAATCAAAGGAGGGATTACATCAAGCCCCGGAGTTGGTTTCGGCAAGGTTTTTCATGTTGATAAGGCTGTTGATATTTTGAAATTTCCCGATGGAGCTGTTCTTGTGGCAAGGCAGGCTTTACCGGCTTGGGCGCCTCTTTTAAACAGGGCTTCTGCTGTGGTAACGGAACAGGGGGGTTTTGCGGGACATCTTGCAAATGTGGCGCGGGAAATTGAAGTCCCCGCTCTTTTCGGCGTACCTGGAGTATATGACAAATTAATAGATGGCGAATTGATAACGGTTGATGCAAACGGGCTTGCCATTCATGCCGGGGAAATCGAATCACTTGCCGAACAAAAAGTTGCAGCAAAAAATCTTATGAAAAACAGCCCTGTTTACGATATCCTTAAAGATGCAAGCAGGCTTATAGTTCCGCTTAATCTTCTTGATCCGGATTCACGCTATTTTAAACCAATAAACTGTAAATCCCTGCACGATATAACCCGTTTTATCCATGAAAAATCAGTACAGGAGATGTTTAGCTTCGGCAAAGAACACAATTTTTCAGAACGTTCCGGAAAACAGCTTGTTTATAAAGTTCCGATGCAGTGGTGGGTTCTCAATCTTGATGACGGATTTAAGGAAGAGGTTGAGGGAAAGCGTGTTCATCTTGACAATATTGTATCTGTTCCTATGCTTGCAATATGGGATGGAATTATATCATTTCCGTGGGAAGGCCCCCCGCCTGTTGATGGTAAAGGTTTTGCAAATGTAATGTTCCAGGCTACATTAAATCCGGCTTTGGAAACAGGCGTGCGCTCAAAATATGCCGAGCGGAATTATTTTATGATATCGAAGTACTTTTGCAACCTGAGTTCAAGACTAGGCTTTCATTTCTCAATAATAGAAAGTATTGTATGTGACAGGGAAGCGGAAAATTATATCAGTTTTCAGTTTAAAGGAGGGGCCGCCGATCAAGACAGAAAACTTAAGAGAGTCTTGTTTCTGGCGGAAATACTGGAAGAATACGGTTTCAGGGTTACAGTAAAAAAAGACAGCCTGTTTTCAAGAATTGATAATCGTGAAAGAGAATTTATGGAACAGCGTCTTAAAATACTGGGCTACCTTACAATTCATACAAGACAAATCGATATGATAATGTCTAAGGAATCCACCGTAAAATATTATAAAAATAAGTTTGCCGCAGAAATAGAACAGATTATAGGCAAGCAGCAGTAAAGACTTTGTAAAGAAAAGGAATAATGATTAAAGTTCTCTTAGTAAGACCACACGCATATCTGCCAACCTCGAAGTGGCTTCAGTCCATGTTGCTATTAGAACCCTACGCTCAGGAGCTTATTGCCGGAGCAGTAAAGCTTCCCAATGATGTAAGTATCTGCGATCTGGCAGTGCAGAAACAACCGATAAAAGCGTTCAAACTTATACTGGAGGAATACCGGCCCGATTTTATCGGTTTTGGAGGTTTTTCCGGGCAGTACCGCATAAACTGCGAGCTGGCCGGCCTTGCTAAAAAAATACTGCCGAAAGTACTGACTTGCCTTGGCGGGATTCATGCTTCAAGCTATCCCACAGACTGCAAGGCCCCTGAACTGTTTGATCTTGTAGTTCGGGGAGACGGAGTTTCTGCAATAAAAGTTATCTTAAAAGCTATGGAAAGCGGTCAGCCGCTTCCTGAAACCGATTGGATTTTGCCCACCGCTTCACCAAACTTTGATTGCCTTGCGGTTAAACCGCCTCCGCCGCTTCATTCCGATGGTATCAACACCCGTCCCCGCCGTGATCTGGTAGATATGAAAAAATATTACTGCATCTGCTACGGCGAGCCAAAGCAGAAAATGAAAACACTTTTTCCCGGGATTGCATGCGTAAGAACAAGTGTGGGCTGTCCCAACCGGTGCAGTTTTTGTGTTGTTCACTTTCTTGCAAACGGGAAATATCTCCAGCGCAACATTGAGGATGTAGTAGATGAGATCGCTTCCCTTCATCAGGAATATATCTACTTTGTTGATGATGAAACTTTCACCAATGCCAAACGAATGAGTAAACTTGCTGAAATGCTGATTGAAAGAGGAATCAGAAAAAAATACCTTTCATGGGCGAGAAGCGATACAATTTGCAGGCATCCCGAACTGTTCGAGCTGTGGAAAAAGGCCGGTCTCGAACTCGTTTATATCGGATTTGAATCGCTCGAAGAAAAGAATCTGACAGGATACAACAAAAACGCCACTCCCTCTCAAAACCGGAAAGCGCGGGAGATTTTGCGAAATCTCAATTTAAATATTCATGCCGCATTGATGATCAATCCTGATTTCGACAAAGAGGATTTTGAGATCGTACATAAGACTATAGAAGAACTTTCACCCGCCGAATTTGCTTTTACCGTTTTTTCTCCGCCACCAGGCACAGAAGCTTTCGCTGCTGCCAAAGACAGTTTTATTTGCGACGATCCATGTCTTTATTACGACTGCCTTCATACCATTTTACCCACCAAACTGCCTTTGAAAACATTTTACCGATATTTCTCGATTCTTTATGCACTCGGCGCAGCAAAGATTCCTCCACGGATCAACAAGGTAAAAGTGCCTTTCAGGGATTTTATTAAATTGATTTTAGGTGGTCTCAAGTTCGGCCGCCAACTTCACGGGATGTACCGCGATTATGACAGGAAATATTGGTAATGCCATCTTCCTGCTATTGTAACCAGCCGTTTTTTCGATTTTATCGGCTTACCATAACCACAAAAACAGTATGATCTATTAGAATCTGAGATGTGTGCATGCTGTCTGTTGAATGATATATGTTGTATATTGTTTCAACCAAATTCCACATCTATTGTCCGTTTTTTTATAATTCTTTATTTCGGAAAATAATTGTAAAAAATATGTATAAACAGGTTTTACCTATACAGCTTGTAATCAATATTAAATTTTCTTGCCTTGTAATTAAATTTTCTGATTGTGGTTTTTAATACTTTTGCAGCCTGGGCGCAGTTTCCTCTGGTGTTTTTTAATGCATCGATAATTTTTTCCTTTTCAAGATTTTCAACAGAATCTACAAGTGAAAACGAGGGCATTGTTCCGGATTCTATACCTGTTTGCAAGGTAGGCGGAAGATGGTAGCTGTGAATCGTTTGTTCTTCGCACAAAAGTACTGCCCTTTCGATACAATTTTCCAGTTCCCTTACATTTCCCGGCCAGTGGTAGGCCATAAGCATATCAATGGAAGGAGTAGAAAGCCTGCGGATATCCTTTTTGTTTTCCTTTGCGTATTTTTCAAGAAAGCTGTCTGCCAAAAGCAGAATATCGGTTTTCCGTTCCCTTAAAGGCGGCATATAAATAGGAAAAACATTTAGTCTGTAATAAAGATCGCCTCTGAATGTTCCGTCTTCAACACCCTGTTCAAGGTTTTTGTTAGTGGCCGCTACAATACGAACATCCGTTTTTATTGTTTTATGCCCGCCTATTCTGTCGAATTCCTTTTCCTGAAGCACCCGGAGCAGATTTACCTGAACATCAAGATTTATTGAACCGATTTCATCCAAAAAAATTGTACCTTTATCTGCAAGTTCGAATTTTCCGAGTTTTTGTTTAATGGCACCTGTAAAGGCTCCTTTTTCATGCCCGAAAAGTTCACTTTCTATAAGATTAGCAGGAAGAGAAGCGCAATTAACTTTTACGAAAGGCCCTTTGGCTCTGTGGCTGTTGTAATGTATTGAGTTTGCGACAAGCTCCTTGCCTGTACCGCTTTCACCTCTTACAAGAACAGTGGCGTTACTTTTTGAAACCTGAGATATCATCTGAAAAACTTCTCTCATTCTGCTGCTGTTTCCAATGATATTTGTTATGCTGTATTTGTTTTCAAGTTCACTTTTAAGCCTTTTATTTTCATTTCTTAACTGTTCTTTCTCAAGATTTATGTTCTCAAGATTTATAACCTGTCTTGCTATCATTGTTGCTATAACCGAAAGCAGTTTAGTGCCATCCTTGAGCTGATATTTTTCATCGTACGGCCTGTCTACGCTTAGCGCTCCTATAATCTGGTTTTCTTTTTTCACAGGAACACAAATAAACGAAACTTCCTGATTTTTCGAATTCTTGCGTGAAGCCGTGCGATTGAGGAAAAGGGGTTCTTCGCTGATTTTGGCTATGGAAACATCTTTTCCTGTCTCAATAACGCGCCCTGTAATTCCTTCTCCCAGTTTATATTTTACGTTTTCAACAGCGCTTTTTGAAATGCCATGCGCTACTTCGATATTAATTTCATTGCTCAAGAGATTTAAGATAGTTATTGTTCCCCGCACCATGTTCATCGAATTGGACAGAATATCCAGAACCTTGTATAATGATTTCTTAAGATCAAGATGCTCGTTTAATGCGTTGCTTATTTCATAAAGCATCGTAATATCTTCAATTTTTTGCATGCTATGTTTATCGCTCATTATAAATAACCATTTTTAGAATAATTTTTTCCTTTAATATTGCGGCATAATTTTTTCTTGTTATGATAATACAAAAATGTAAAAAATTGCAAGCATTGTTATCATTAAAATTAAAAAGGCACGTTGATAAAATAATCGTTTTATGCATTACCGGAAAGGGACAATTTGTTGATTCTTCATATTGATATGGATGCTTTTTTTGCTTCCGTAGAGCAGCTCGATAACCGTAATCTTACAGGCAAATGCGTTATAGTCGGCGGCTTATCAGGCCGGGGAGTAGTTTCTGCTGCAAATTATGAGGCAAGAAAATATGGGGTTCGTTCTGCAATGCCCATGTATCTTGCAAGGCAAAAATGTCCTCATGCCGTATTTCTCACTCCCAGGAAAAACAGATATTCCGAAATTTCAAAAAGAATAATGGCCCTGCTGGAAACTTTTTCTCCGCTTGTAGAGCCTGTTTCAATTGATGAAGCATATGTGGATATCACCGGCTGCGAAAGGCTGTATGGCGCTCCAAAGCATATGGGATTAACAATCAAAAGCAGGATAAGAGAACGCATCGGCCTGAGTTGTTCTATAGGCATAGCCCCAAACAAATTTCTTGCAAAAATTGCTTCCGATATGAATAAACCTGATGGATTAACATTAATAGAGCCGGCTGATGCCGGCAAATTTTCAGAATCCATACCTATTGATAAAGTGCCGGGAGTCGGGAAGATAAAACTTAAAGATTTTGAAAAAATCGGCGTTAAACAGCTTGGTGATATAAAAAAATATCCAAAAGATCTGCTGATGAAAAGATTCGGCAAATTCGGCCTGAGACTGATAGAGCTGTCATCGGGTATCGACAATTCCCCGGTTATCCCTTATGCAAAGAGCAAATCTGTAAGCAATGAAACAACGCTGGATCAGGATACAGAGGACAAGGTGTTATTGAAGGAATTCCTATTGAAGCAAGCTGCAGATATTGGGATGCAGCTAAGAAGTCTTAATCTTAGAGCAAAGACTCTTGTGCTTAAAATTAAACACTCCGATTTCAGCCAGGTTACAAGAAGCATTACTCTTAAAACTCCAACACAATCTTCGCAAATTATATTTAAACAAACTTATATTTTGCTTGAATCCTATGAAATTAAAACTAAAATCAGGCTTATCGGAGTAGCCGCCGCTAATCTCATACCAACATCAAATCCGGTACAGATCGATATCTTTGATACTTATGTTGGTAAAAACGGCAAATGGGAACAGGTGGACAGAACCGTTGACGACATAAAAAAGAAATTTGGAGAAAATATCTTAACCCAAATTCGACAAAAGCAGGTAAAAACATAATTATTTATTTCAATCCTATTAATCTGTTGACATCATAAATAAATTTATTATTGTTCTTTGAACAAACAAACTATGATTATGTAATTTATAATGGCTCCTCGCTAAAAAGTATGGGTAATCCGATTCAAGACATGATAGATATCAGTCATCAAGAGATAGAGGAGGTTGAGACAAATTACTATGAGAGATACGGAACTATTTCAGTTGGCATTGGGTTTGACATCACCATGGC
>NZ_JBAMMY010000174.1:0-15737 GCF_051233685.1 Desulfobacterium sp. N47 | reverse complement strand
GTATTGTCAAAAACTCGGCATTTATTGCCTTTTGTGGTTCTCCAATGAAAATCGGAGCCCTTAAGTCCGCTCTATTGCCGGGATTTCAACTGTTGACCTGTTTAACAAGCCGCCTTTAATCGTTTTGAAATTAGCTCATTTATATTAAAATATTTATTTTTAAATAAACAAATTCAATGTACAATTGTTCCCAGAGACTAAAAATAACTATTAACCACATTGCAACTTTTTTAAGGAGAGTTATCTATGAAATTTAATAAAATTTTATTCCCGGTTGATTTTTCAGAAGCATCCCCCAAAATTGTTCCTTACGTAAAGGAAATGGCAAAAAAATTTGATTCGGAAATACATATTTTGTATGTTGCACGTACTTTTCAAAATTTTGTGAGTTCATATGTACCGCATTCTTCAGCTGATCTGTTTGACAATGCGGCTGTTGAAGGAGGCAAAAAAAATATTGAAGAATTTGCAGAACAACATTTCAAAGGCTCTGATAAAATTATAATCAAAGTTGTAAATGGTTATGAAGCCGAAGAAATCATCAATTATATAGAAAAGGAGAAAATTGAATTGCTGATTATGGGTACTCATGGAAGAAAAGGTATTGATAAATTAATCTTCGGATCTGTTGCCGAAAAAGTGACAAAAGCCACACCGATTCCTATTATGCTGATAAATCCATATAAAATAAAAGAATAAGGTATAACTATATTGAGGTAATTGCAAAACTCCAAAGTCTGTCATTCCAGCGACGTGCTTAGTTGTATTTGGGTATGGGTACGTATTCTAACCGCAGAAAATTTGTTAAATGGCTTCGATTGCTTAAAATTTTCGCCAGCCTTGACCTTGATCAAACTGAAACGTTTTGAAAATGGCTTATTTTTAAACAGTTTATTCAGGAGGATTTTAATGAAACGTAATATCGGAATTTCTTTGATTATGATTGTTTCTCTTTTTTCGTTTTTACTTTGCAGCCCTGCTATGGGTGAAGAAGTAAAAACATTACGTATGGCTACCACAACCAGCACCGATAACACTGGTCTGCTGGACTATCTGAAGCCACACTTTGTCAAGGAGACCGGAATTGATATTCAGTGGGTGGCAACAGGAACCGGCAAGGCCCTCAAGCTTGGGGAAAACTGCGATGCGGATGTTCTTCTGGTTCATGCGCCAGATGCGGAAAAAAAATATATAGCCGACGGATTCGGCGTAGATCGCAATGTTGTTATGTATAATGACTTTGTCATTATCGGTCCTGCGTCAGATCCGGCAGGCATCAAGGGTAAAAGTGTTAAGGAAGCATTGAATGCGGTTTTAAACAAAAATGAAAAATTTGTGAGCAGAGGCGATCAATCGGGAACACACAAAGCCGAACAGAAGTTATGGAAGGAAAGCGGACTTTCAGTTCCGGATAAAGAGAGTTGGTACGTGCAATCAGGCCAGGGAATGCTTTCGACCATAAATATGGCTGCGGAAATGAATGGCTATACTCTTACCGACCGCGGAACCTATATAAAATATGAAGACAACATGAAGGGAAATCCGCCACTTAAGATACTTATTGAAGGTGATGAGCTGCTTAAAAATATTTACAGCGTAATTGTAGTAAATCCGGCTAAATGCGATAATGTAAAATCGGATCTGGCTAAAGTATTTTCAGAGTGGATGTCAAAACTGTCTACCCGGAAGCTTATTACTGATTTCAAGCTATCAGGAAAGCAGCTTTTTTTCATTTCCAAATAAGATGATTTCGTAAAAAGTCTGAAAATATCATATTCCGTCATTCCGGTGAAGCCCGAACCCGGCAACATAAACATATTATGGGTCAGGACTTCGCCGGTATGATGCTTTGCGGACTTTTTATACAACCAACAAATTATTTTTTGGACAATTTTCAGATTGAGCAAAAATGAATTTTCTTATTGATGCTTTGTTCCAGTCGGTCCGGTTATTGACCAGCGGAAACCAGGAAACCTATTCTGCTATATTTGCTACACTAAAAGTATCCACATATTGTATGGTAGTCAGTCTGCTTATAGGCATACCTCTTGGTTTTATACTTGGACATCATGATTTTTTATTCAAAAAGCAGATCAGGACTCTTGTTGATACCCTTATGTCATTGCCTACAGTGCTGGTAGGCCTTTTAGTTTATTCGCTTTTAACACACAGGGGTCCGCTTGGACAATATGGGTTACTGTTTACCTTAGAAGGCATTGCCATAGGCCAGGCTATTCTTGCTTTGCCTATCGTCATTGCTCTCACGGCTGCTTCTGTTGAAAGCATTGACGATAAACTCCGGGTGACATTTATATCTCTGGGTGCTAATCCCAGACAGATCCTTCTTTCAACCCTTTGGGAAACGCGTTACAGTATATTATCTGCCTGTATGAATGCCTACGGCAGGGTGCTTACAGAAGTCGGGATCTCAATAATTGTAGGTGGAAATATAAAATGGCATACCCGGACAATCACCACTGCCATTACGCTTGAGACAAACAAGGGCGACTTTGTCATGGGTGTTGCACTGGGACTTGTTCTGTTAACAATAGCAGGTCTTGTCAATTATTCCCTTTCATTTCTCAGAAAGCGTTAATATCCATGCAAACGCCTTTTTATCAGCTATCCGGTATAAAAAAATATTACAACCGTCGTCAGGTCGCCGATATCCAGGAATTAACACTTTCTGCAGGTTCAATAACAGGTTTTGTAGGTCCCAACGGTTGCGGCAAGAGCACCCTTCTTAACATGCTTGCCTTTGTGGATAGTCCATCGGAAGGGACAATATTATATAAAGGACAAAAGGCTCATCCCTTTTCCGAATCAGTCCGTTTCCGTGTGAGCCTGTTGCCCCAGGAGCCCTGTTTGCTTAAACGCTCCGTTTTTGAAAATATTGCATATGGTTTAAAACTGAGGAGAATTGACAAATCGCAGTATTTGAAAAAGGTGGATGATGCTTTGATGCTGGTTGGATTGTCTCCCGACAATTTTTCCAGCCGTCTCTGGTATCAGCTGTCGGGAGGTGAAGTGCACAGAGTTGCGCTTGCAGCCAGGCTTGTATTAAAGCCTGAGGTTCTTATTCTGGATGAGCCTACAGCCGGGGTGGATGTTGTAAGTGCTCAGCAGATTATGGACAGTGCTCTGATGGCCTCAAAGGAATGGGGTACGACTCTTGTTATTGCAGGTCATGACTGGAGATGGCTTCATGAAATTTGTGATAATGTTATTCAGATGTTAAACGGAAAAATCATAGGAAAAGGTCTTGAAAATATACTCTACGGACCATGGAATCAGGTTTCGGCAGGGTTATGGGCAAAGATACTTAATGACGGGCAACGTATACTTGTTAAGGAAGATCCGCCCTTACCATCTTCTGCAGCGATTATTCCGCAGCGTTTTATTAACATAAGCGCTAACCCGCCGGTTCAAAAGCCGGGTGAACATTTGCTTCAAGGAGTGCTCGTTTCGCTGTCACTCGAACCGGCAGCAAATGCAGTTATGGTATCTGTTCGCACAGGCAACCAGAAATTTACCCTTCAGTTACCAACGGAGAAAGCCCAAGAGGATAATTTTTTCCCCGGTCAGAATATTTATATCACTTATCCCATCTCGGCTGTTATCTGGTATTAAAATTCTTTAAGCTGATAAGTATTGGCTTTATAATAACAATATGACAGAAAAACTAAAATAAATCTTTACGTTTAGAATTTACAATGAAATAGTAACATGTTTTTGTATGATATTAAAATTGGAAAAGGAGTGTAACACGGCAGTATCGTAATGCCTTTTTGAGGTAATTACTATAACGCCTGCGCATAATTAAAATTATATGAATAAAATTGATGATATATATGTAGACAGATTGTACCCGTACCTTGCCATGTTCAGAATCCCTTATTTTTCTTCCGGAAATGAAAAGGCGTTTGCCAACGTATTTCTGATTATTGATGAACAATTAATGCTTATCGATGCCGGCCCTTATAGTGAAGATAAAAGCAGCAAACTTACTTATGCCCTCAAACAATCAGGTTTTGATATTAAAGACATATCAAGGATTGTATATACTCATTCGCATACTGATCACATGGGAGGAGGAATCGGGCTCGATGAATATAAGGGAATACGCCATTGCATATACAGGGAAGCAAAAAATAAGGTGGAAAAGTATGGCGAATATGTGAGTTCGGTTAAATTAATTGCAAAAAATATATTTTCAGAGCTGTTGTTTTTATATCCTGAAGCAAAAGACACCTATTTTGATGTAATCGATTATTTCTGGAATCGACCATATGGTGAAATAGGGATAGATGAGCAACTGGATGATGGCGATTTAATCAGTACCGGAAAACTTAAGTTCAAGGTGATTTTTACTCCCGGCCACAGTCCCTGGGATATCAGTTTATGGGAAGAAACAAAATCTTTGCTTTTTTCAGGTGATTTTCTTCTAAGCAAAAGCTCGACTATGACCGGCGGCTTAAACGGATTTGGTTCCGATCTGATATCATATGAATCTTCGTTAAAAAAAATAAGCAAATATCTTAACCGGATAAACTGTATATATCCGGCTCACGGACCATCGATAACTTCCTTTTCAAACCTTACGGATTCTTTACTGGCAATTGTTAAAGGCAGAGAAGACAAGATTTTTAAAGCTATATCTTCAAAAAGTTGCAGCCTTATGGATTTGATGAAAGTTGTTTATCCCTCCATAGACAGCGGAATTGTACTTGCACGATGCCTTGGAATAGTTCTTACTCATCTGGAAAAACTTGAAAACGAATCAAAAATTCATCGCTTTAAGGATGGAGATGAAGTGCGATTTGCTCTATAGACTTTTAAGATATAATTTTGGGCTTCGTTATCAGTCGCCCCCTCGACAACGTACCAACTGTACGTCTTACTCAGGGAGGCTCCTTCTGGCCTTGCCAAAAACATTATCTGAAAGTCTATGACATGATTTTTTAAGGGGAGAATATGAGTGTAACTGAAGAAATTGCCCGTTTTGCGGCAGAAATACAATATGATAACTTACCACCGTTTGTGGTTTCTGAAACCAAGAAACTCCTGCTTGATTCTATCGGTTGCACGATAGGCGGGATAAAAACCCAAAAAGGTGAGATTGCGATAAAGTTGGCGCTTGTGCTCGGTGGACAAGCGGAAAATGGTCTTTGGGGTACAAGCTATAAAGTGGGTGCGGCACAATCGGCTTACGCAATTGGTGAGCTGATGAATGCCCTTGATTATGAATCTTTGCTGTCTCCGCCTGCCCACGCCACGCCCTACGTTCTTGCTGCTCCTTTGGCTATCGCAGAGATGAAAAAAGTATCGGGAAAAGAACTTATTGTTGCTACGGCAATTGCTCATGAACTCGCCACACGGATAGCATCGGCTATGATATTTGGACGAAGATTTTCAGTAGAACTTGCCGAAAGAGGGATTGCGATGTCCTTGCCCACACCCGGATATGGCGTATGCGCTTTTGGCGGAGCTGCTGCCGCAGGCAGACTGTTGGGGCTTGATGCCTTAAGGATAGCTCATGCAATGGGCATAGCCGGTTATAATGCTCCCGTGCCTATGGTTGGCAAATTTGTAACCACGGTTCCCGTTTCGGATGCAAAATATATGTCGTCGGGGTTTTTGTCTTTGGCACAGACAGTTGCTGTGATATCTGCTGATATGGGCTCTACAGGAGATATCGAGGTGTTGGACGGTGATCAAGGTTTCTGGCGGGCTTTTGGTTGTGACAAATGGATGCCCGAATACATAACTTCGGGATTAGGAAATAAATGGGTATTTACCGACAGGCTGTTTTATAAGAGATATCCCTGTTGCGGTGTGATGCAAAACGCCCTTTGCCATCTTGAAGAAATTATTACTACAAATGATATTTTGCCCGATGATATAATGAGAATTACGGTAAAATTAAACAGTCTGGCTGATCTTCCTTTATGGAAAACCAGGGATGTGAAGACGCATATACAAGCCCAATTTTCCGTACCTTTTGTTTTTTCGCTTGCAGCAAACAGGATAGAAACAAGCCCTTTTTGGCAGATAAAAGAAACAATTGAGGATCGGCGTATTCATGAGTTTATGAAAAAAATCAGTCTTATTACCGATCTTGATGATAAGTCCGGTATCAGACCGGAAGTTGAAGTAACAGCGATTAAAGAAGCAAACAAAAAGACTTATTTCAAGTCCGGTATTTCAAAAAAATATGAAATGACTGATGATGATATCACAGATAAGTTTAGAAGAAATACACGTTTGCTTTTGGATGAGAAGCAGGTCGAAAAAGTAATAAAGGATTTTAAAAACCTGGAAGATATAGGTGATGTATCTGACATATTTAAATATTTTACTAAAACAGGTCAGGGGGATAAGCTTTAACTCATCCTTATACAACATCGAGGTTAATAAATAGTGAGGAGCGAAATTTATGAACATCGCATCAATCAATGAATACCTGCAGATTATAACAAGTGTTGTAACTATTTTAGGACTTCCTCTTGCTGTGCTTCTCTTCTACTTGGAGAAGCGAAAGGAGCGACGGGACAGAGAGTATGGCACATACAATGCACTCGATGATAAGTATATTTATTTCCTATAGTTGTGCCTGGATAGGCCTGATGTAGACGTTATGGATCTACCACTTGAGTCAGACTTGGATGATGGAATATCTCGCAAAAATCGACAGGAGCAAGTCCTCTTCTTGATCTTAATTTCCATTCTTGAACGTGCTTATCTGATGTACCATGATCAAAGTACGGATATAAAGAAGCGGCAATGGACTGGATGGGTCGAATACATCAGAGACTATTGCAGGAAGGAAAATTTCAGACGACGGTGGCCTACGCTTGGGCCACAGTTTGACAAGGGTTTCGTCACTTTTATGGAAAAAAATAGTCTGCGAAATTAATACAGAAAAGGCGCAAAGATCGGATAGTTTATGAGAGATTATGTTTCTGACTCATCGATTACACTACCGGTTATGGGACAAACAATTACTTTCCGCTTTCAGACGTATTAAAAAGGTGGATCAGCCATTAATTGATTTGATATCGGCTGATTTATGGAGCACATGCTGTAGTATTGCAAACGGCGAAGAAGAAATGCTTTCTATTTTGAACTGCTATTATGATGAGCTTAAGAAGGAATAAAACAGCAACAGAGTAGGGCTTAAATACTAATGATGAAACAGTTTGATCTGATTAATGCCCCGCTTTACGGAACAAACCTTATTGAGGCAGGGGCCGGAACAGGAAAGACTTATACGATAGAAAGCCTTTTTCTAAGGCTTATTATCGAAAATAAGCTTACAATAGATCAGATACTTGTTGTAACCTTTACAAAAGCTGCTACCGAAAAATTAAAAGAGAGAATCAGGAGCAAGCTTGCAAAGGCAAAAGAGGCTTTTTCCGAGGGCTTAAAAGATAAAAGGCCGGACGACACTTTATCGGAAGATGCATTACCAAAAGATGCTCTGATTGATGCTCTTTGTGAAAAATATGAAAACCACACTCTTGCCTATGATCTGATAAACAACGCACTGATAAATTTCAATGAAGCGGCGATATTTACCATTCATGGTTTTTGCGCAAGAATTCTCTCCGATTATTCTTTTGAAACAGGAAACCTGTTTGATACCGAACTTGTTACCGACCAGACGGATTTGGTTCAGGAAATTGCAGAAGATTTCTGGAGAATAAATTTCTACAGAGCTGAGCCCGAATTTATAAATTACTGCTTAACAAAAATATCAGGGCCGGATTATTTTTCAAGACTTGTTTCAAAACAGGTATCTTCCCGTATAATTATAATTCCGGAAATTGAAAAACCGCAACTTGAAAGTCTTACCGATTACCGCAGCATTATTAACGAGATAAAAAACGAATGGCTTACATCAACAGATGAAATCAGGGCATTGCTTTTAAATCCTGCATTGAAAGGCAATATTTACGGAACAGTTGAGCCTTTAGAAAATGGTATGTCTAAAAGAGAGATTAAAATACATTCCATGTTTTTTGAGATGGACAACTTTTTAGATGACCGACATGCCGGATTTCCCATCTTTGATAAATTTGAAAACTTCTGTTCGGAAAAAATCGGAAAATCCACAAAATCAAAACAGAAAATACCATCTCATAAGTTCTTTAATCTTTGTGATCAACTTTTGGCAAAAAGCATTGAAGTAAAAGCACAGTTTGACAGATATATCATTTATCTCAAAAAAACATTTATAAACTATGCAGATGACAAACTTGTAAAAAGAAAACAAAGCAAGAACATTCAATATTACGATGATCTCTTGACTAAAGTAAAAGATGCTCTTTTAAGCCCTGACGGCAATGATCTTGCCGTTTTGATCCGGCTAAAATATAAGGCTGCACTTATTGATGAGTTCCAGGATACAGATCCTGTGCAGTATGAAATTTTTTCCGGTCTTTTTGATTCAAAAGACAGCGTTCTTTTTATCATCGGAGATCCGAAACAGGCCATTTACAGCTTTCGCGGAGCAGACATATTCTCTTATATTAAAGCCGCCAAAAGTGTGGATAATAAAAATACGCTTATAGAAAACTGGAGATCTTCCCCGGGTTTAATTGACGCAGTAAATGCTATCTTTTCAGGCATAAAATATCCTTTTGTGTTTGAAGAAATCTCCTTTATAAACGGTGTTTCAGGACATAAGGAAAATTACGGCAGAGAAAATGAAACCTCTTTGTCTTGTGCACCTTTAACTTTATGGCATCTGTTTTCGGATGATTTTATAATAAAAAACAAACCGGTTACTAAAAATAATGCCCAGAAAATAATCTGTGAGTCTGTGGCATCCGAGATTTTACGACTGTTGACATCAAGTAAAAATGATGCAGGAAAAAGTATTAAGCAAAGTGATATCGCCATACTTGTCAGAACAAATACACAAGCCAGGATGGTAAAAAAATCACTTTCAAAAAGAAGAATACATTCAGTTATATACAGCATTGATAATGTCTTTTCCTCCGATGAGGCCACAGAGCTTGGCAGAGTTCTTGCTGCTGCTTCCGATCCCTCAAATGAAAGAAAAATTAAAGCTGCTATTGTGACAGACATCTTCGGTGTTTCAGGCGAAGAGATTGATTCATTTAAAAACAACCCCTTGTTGCCGGAGAAATGGCAATCTCTTTTCATTGAATGTCATCGTCTATGGAATAAATACGGTTTTATTGAGATGTTCGGCTATTTTATGAAAAAAGAAAGAGTTAAAGAACGTCTTGCTTTATTTCATGACGGGGAGAGGCGCATCACAAACTTACTGCACCTTTGTGAAATTCTGCATAAGGTATCGATAGAAAAGACTCCTGGCATTAACGGCCTTATAAGATGGTTTGCCGAACAAAGAGATGTTTTGAGGCAAAATGAGGAGGAACATTTACTGCGTCTTGAAACAGATAATGATGCTGTTAAAATAGTTACAATACATAAAAGCAAAGGTCTTGAATTTCGCGTTGTTTTCTGTCCCTTTAACTGGCATGGGTCTGAAATCAGAGATGAGGAAGTACTGTTTCATGATCAAAGCGGGGGCAGAAATCTTATTCTGGATCTTGAGAAAAATGAAAGCAGCAGATCAATTGCCGGAAAAGAACTTCTTTCCGAAAATCTAAGGCTTTTATATGTCGCCTTAACAAGAGCAAAAGAAAAATGCTATCTTGTATGGGGAAGAATAAATACAGCCGAAACTTCACCTATGGCTTATCTTCTTCATTATGCCCGCAATAATGAATATGACGGCGATAAAGATATCATAAATGCTGTAAAAGACTATTTCAAAAGCCAGGATACCGATGTGCTTCTTAATGATCTTGATAAACTTGAAAAAAGAGCAGGCGGAACAATTGATATCTGTGTTATTCCACCTCCCGGCACAGGAATATACTATCCTTTGCAAAAAAGCACTGAGCAATGTTTTGCCAGAAATTTTACCGGAAAAATTGACGACACTTTCAGAATCTCAAGCTATTCATCTCTTGTGGCAAGCAGTTTTGCAGGCCATGACAGCAAAGATGTTGATGCAGGATTAAGAAGCTATCTAACAGATTTTTCACAGGAACAAAGTATTTCAGAACAAACCGGTATCTTTTCATTTCCGAAAGGTGCAAGATCCGGCACTTTTTTTCATGATCTTTTTGAACATATGAGTTTTCTTGATTCGGACTCTGAGACCAGACAAAAGCTTGTTGATGACAAGCTTACAGAATACGGATTCGGCGCAAAATGGAAAGATTCTGTGTGCAGTATGATAAATAAAGTTCTTGAAGCAGGCCTTAATGCTTATACAGGTTCTGCCTCAGAAGAAATGACGATAAAATTGTCGGAAGTAAGCATGAAACAAAGGGTTAATGAAATGGAATTTTATTTCCCCTTGAAAATGATTACACCTCAAACAATTAAAAAAATATTTTATGATTACGGAAATATTAAAATAAATAATGATTATCCTGCCTGGATTGAAAATCTTTCGTTTTCCCCGTCACAGGGTTTTATGAAAGGCTACATAGACATGGTATTTTACGCAAAAAATAAGGTGTTTTTTGTTGACTGGAAATCTAATCATCTTGGAAATAATTATGAAAATTATGAAAAAACCAGTCTTATTGAAGAAATGGACAAGGAATCGTATATACTTCAATATCATTTATATCTGCTTGCCCTCCATCAGTATATGAGACTGAAATATACGGATTACAATTATAATAATTCATTTGGCGGAGTATTTTATATTTTCATACGCGGAGTAGATGATCTTAGCGCCCCGGGTTCGGGCATATATTATGACATGCCGGATATCTCTTTGATTGATGCCCTGGGAAAGGCGATGGTACCTGGTTATTGATTACAACCTATGAATAACTATATAAAATCATTACATGATATAAATATATTTACAAATATCGATTTGCATTTTGCTAAATTTATCTGTGAAACAGCAAATGAAAATGATGCCGGTCTTTTTCTTGCTGCCGCATTCGTCAGCAATGCTGCCGGAAACGGTGATGTATGTCTTGATCTTGAAAAATTTGCGGGAAGAGTAATTCTTGAAGAAACGGAAGACAGAAAATCGCTTGCATGTCCGGCGCTTGATATCTGGATAGAAAAGTTATTCAGAACCAATGTCGTGGGTAAACCAGGCGATTACCGGCCTTTAATACTTGATGATAAGAACAGGCTCTATCTGCATAAATACTGGTATTATGAAAAATCTCTTTCTGATGCAATAAAGAAAAGAGCAGCAGATGACATTACCGGCATTGACGGAAAACATGTAAAAGTTCTTCTTGACAAATATTTTCCTGATAATTGCCAGGTAAATAAAAACCTTCAAAAAATTGCCGCCCTTACTACAGTATTTAAAAGATTCTGTCTTATCTCAGGAGGACCGGGTACAGGCAAAACAACTGCAATGGCAAAAATTCTTGCTCTTTTGACAGAAGTTGAATCCGGCAGGAAACTTAAGATTTATTTATGTGCACCTACAGGTAAAGCCGCCGCAAAGCTTGCCGAATCAATTCGGGATACGAAGAACAATATTGATTGTTCCGATGAGATAAAAAAACTGATACCCGAAGATGCATATACAATTCACAGGCTGTTAAAAACCGTCTCCGGCTCTTCCGGTTTTTATTATAATGCCGAAAACAAGCTATCCGCAGATGTTGTTATTGTCGACGAAGCATCAATGGTTGATCTTGCTCTGTTGTCAAAATTTATGGAAGCCTTGCCGGATAAGGCCAGACTTGTTCTTGCAGGAGATAAAGACCAGCTTGCTTCCGTTGAAGCCGGATCGGTTCTGGGGGATCTGTGCAACAGGGGAAACACAAACGAATATTCCGGTAAATTATATAAAGAAGTATATAAAGAAAAAAAGGAAAGCATTGATATCGCATTAACGGATAAAGAAAGTGCCGCCGGTAAACTTTTATTAAATGACTGTATTGTGGTTTTTAACAAAAATTACCGTTTTTCAGAGAAAAGCAGCATAGGCAGGCTGAGCATGGCCGTTAATAGAGGTGAAGCAGATAGTGCTATCGGTATCTTAAATGAAAAAAACAACGATGGAATTTATTGGGAAGAGATAAAATCTCAGCATCAATTATATCATCTGCTTGAAGAAAAAATACTTGAAGGATATTGCCCATATCTTCAAATTAATGACCCCATATCCGCACTTAATTCTTTTGGACGTTTTAAAATACTATGCGTCCTGAACAAAGGCCCTTTCGGTATTGACAGCATAAACCTTCTTGCAGAATCAGTATTGGCAAATAAAAGACTTATAGATGCATCAAATCAATGGTACAGGGGAAGACCGGTTCTGATAAAGGAAAACAGCTATAGCCATGGACTTTATAATGGTGATGTGGGTTTAATAATGCCTGCACAGGATGAAGATGATAATTTATACGCATATTTTCATGGAAGTCAGGAGCCTGAAAGAAGGTTCAAACCCGGCATTCTTCCAAAACATGAGACAGCTTATGCAATGACCGTTCATAAAAGCCAGGGTTCTGAATTTGAAAACGTTGTATTGATTTTGCCGGAAAAAGATTATCCTGTACTTACAAGAGAATTAATTTATACTGGCATTACAAGAACCACAGGGAAATTGACTATATTGGGAACTGCGGGTATACTTAAAACAGCAATTTCAAGAAAAACGGAAAGGGCATCCGGATTGCAGGATGCTTTGTGGAGTTAATGCCAGCCAGGAGAACAGAGTCCATATATGAGCAAAGATTTTTCTCAGGAATCAATTCATAAACTTACAGATCCATGGTTTACTCCTCCAGGACCAGGATATGTCTTTAATATTTATTCGGATACCAGCGAGTTTTATCGCATAGAATATGGCGATATCGTAATTTTAAATGATGTTCCGTATCTTATCCGCCATAATGCCAAAGAAGGACGATTCGGTCTTGACGATGAAGAAAAGTTCTGGGTCAAGCGCGCCATTGATTTAACTACCGGTAAGACAAAGATAATAAAACTGGTGTTTTTCGAAAAATTCATAGCGCGTGTGGGAGGCATTGATTTTGAATGTTTCAGGAGTCCGCGCAAAGAGGCCCGTATTCTTGATACGGTTAAAGATCATCCCAATTTCATGCACGGTTTTTCGGTTCCCGACGATAAAGGCAATGTGGTCAGGGTTATTGATCTGATTTACGGCAAGACGCTTGCCGATCATATAAGGCTTATATCCAAGGGACTGGAACATGAAACTTATTTCTACAAACATTTTTCTGAAATTCTTGAAAATTTTATCGAATGTGCCCAGGCTATCCGCTTTCTTCATGAAAACAGGGAAAAGCATGGCGATATACGCAGAGATCACATATTGATGGACAGGGAAGCCGGATGTTGGCGCTGGATTGATTTTGACTACAATTTCCGTCACCGGGAAAACATGTTCGGTTACGACCTGTTCGGCCTGGGCAATGTTTTGATGTATCTTGCAGGAATGGGAGATATTCTTATCGCCGACCTTAAAAAGAAAGACTCCTCAGCGCTGTCAAAGCTTTGTGAAGAAGATATGAATATTGTATTTAATAACCGGGTGGCCAATATCAAAAAGATTTATCCTTACATACCGGAAAGCCTTAACCGTGTTCTTATGCATTTTTCAAGAAGCGCCAATGTTTTTTATGATAATACTCATCAGTTTATTGATGATCTGAATGAATTCAGGTCTGGTTTTTTTCACTAAGGAGATAAGATATGAGCCCTGATGTAAACAGAAATATACTGATTGCCGCAGATGAGTCTGAAAATGCTAAACGCGCCGTTTTGTACGTGGCAAAGTTGTTGGGTGGCATAAAAGGCTTTAAAGTAACGGTACTTCACGTTATCCGGGAACCTGAAGAAGATTACTTCCCTGATGATGCACAAAAAGATAAATGGTATCGGGAATACAAGGCAAAGACAGACAAGGTGCTCAATGATTACAGCCGGATGCTTATTGAAGCCGGTTTTGCTCCGGAAGATGTGTCAACCCGCTCCACTTTGCGATATTGCCCTTCAATGGCGGAATGTATACTTTTGGAGCGGGATAAGCTTGAATACGGCACCCTTGTTGTGGGAAGAAAAGGTCTTTCGCGCAAAGAAGAGTTTTTGTTCGGAAGTATCTCAGGCAAAATAGTCAGAACCGCCCGCAACTGTACCGTTTGGGTAGTGGAATAATTTTATTTTTGCACCCGGCTGTCGTAACTATTTTACTTATCAAACAATTTCAAATATTCGCCATAGCCTTCTTTTTCAAGATCTTCTTTTGGAATGAATTTTAAGGCTGCCGAGTTCATGCAATATCTGTTTCCGGTCGGCTTCGGGCCGTCGGGAAATACATGTCCAAGATGTGAATTGCCTTCTTTACTCCTGACTTCGGTGCGCATCGAAAAGAAACTTACATCTTCTTTCTCAATTATGTTTTTAGGCTCAAGCGGCTTTGTAAAGCTTGGCCATCCGGTTCCTGAGTCAAACTTGTCTTTTGAACTGAACAAAGGCTCACCGGATACTATATCAACATATATGCCTTCTTTTTTATTGTCCCAGTATTCATTTCTAAAAGGCGGCTCCGTACCTTCTTCCTGAGTCACCTGATATTGCAAAGGGCTCAGTTTTTTCTTGTTGGCCTCAAGATCAGGCTTAGCTCTTTTCGATGCTGCTAAAGGACAAGCTTTGCCGCTTTCATTTTTTCCCCATACTTCATTTACAAACCAGTCCCTGCCCGAACCTTCCCGGTATGCTTTATAATGAGAGGGGTTTTTCATATAATACTGTTGATGATAATCTTCTGCTTTATAAAACTTTGTAAACGGAATAATTTTTGTAACAAGAGGTTTTGCATACCGTCCGGATTTGTTAAGCTCTTCTTTGGAAACTTCTGCAAGTGTTTTTTGCTTTTCGTTATGATAAAAAACAGCAGACTGATACTGGCTGCCACGGTCTGCAAACTGGCCACCCGGATCGGTTGGGTTTATATGTTTCCAGAAAACCTGTAAAAGATCTTCGTAAGTCACTAATAAGGGATCATATAAAACCTGTACGGCTTCTAAATGTTCTGTTGTCCCGCTGCAGACTTCTTCATAAGTCGGATTTTCCTTTTTACCACCCGTGTAGCCGGATATAACTTTAGTTACACCTTTAACTTTTGCAAAATCCGATTCCGAACACCAGAAACAACCGCCTGCAAAGGTAGCGGTTTCAATGCTTTTATTTTCTTTTATCATATAGTCACCCGCCTTGCTTTTATCGCCGTTAAGAAGAATAATTCCACTGATTATAAAAAATACAGAAAATATTAACCCGGATATTTTCATAGAAAAAATCTCCCTTTTATAGCGTTAATTTCACTTTTTTAATTTTATAGTAAGCATTGATTATCGATAAGGCAACTTCTATAACATTTGTCATAATAATATTCCGTTTGGGTGAGGGTGCGTATATGCACCCTCACCCAATAAATTAGAATAAGCTGTAATCCCCAACGTTATTCTGACAAACGCTATAAATCCATAAAATAACAGTTGATTATTCATGGCAATCAGCGTAGATTATCTTTAAGGCTCCTCGCTAAAAAGTATGGGTAATCCGATTCAAGACATGATAGATATCAGTCATCAAGAGATAGAGGAGGTTGAGACAAATTACTATGAGAGATACGGAACTATTTCAGTTGGCATTGGGTTTGACATCACCATGGC
>NZ_JBAMMY010000172.1:0-19469 GCF_051233685.1 Desulfobacterium sp. N47 | reverse complement strand
TCCGAAAGGTATTAAAATATCAGATAAGGATCTTCGCCGAGTAAATATCAGTCGTAATGAATTCCATGGAGATTGGAATTATACAATAATGCCATATCGATCAACAGATAAATTGTAAACGTTATTTTGTGACAACTCCTTATTAATTATCGGGGCCGCCCTTTTTCGGGGCGGCTTTTTGTTTACAGAGCCAGTTTCATATTTTAAAATATCAAATACATCACAAACTTCATATAACCTGTACAAAGCTAATTTTGATAAACCGGTCATGCCCTGTCTAATACAGTATCAATATATTGACATTAAGCCATATACTGATACTAAACAAATTAGCCAGCTATTATTAAACTATCCTATTATATAGCGTTATTTATTGTTATTACAGCATAATATATATTTAATATTTTTTATATATTGCAATGGCAATAAAATTGCATAACCTCTAAGAAGATAAAGACATGTATGTCATAAGAAAGGAGGGATGGAGAAACCGACATATCGTCCGAATGACCTTATGTGAAAGAATGCTGCTTTATCGAAAATAAAAGACTTTTAGCAGAGCTGATTTATGACAATTAAATTTATATGTTGAAAGGAGTTGAAAATGTATAACAAAAACGAATTGTGTGAAAAAATCAAATCAATATATCCGGATATCGGCGCTTGTGGAATAGATGTGAAAGTTGACTTTGATAATATGAAAAAAGCCTGGATTGTTGATCTTAAAAAGGGAAGCCATGAGCTTAAAACTCATATGGAGCCTGAGGACGCTGATATGTGCATGGCCGGAAAACAATGTATAGGTCTGGGTATTCAGATTGCCCAACTGCGTTCCAATGTAGATCTTGTATAAGGCATGAAGTATTTACCGGAAAACCGCTAAAATCACCGGAGGATAAAATGGATTTTTCATATGCAAAAAAACTTGAATGCTTCACCGGATATCTTGCAAAAAGTCCTTGCAGAGATTGCAAATTAAAAAAGAATCTACCGGCTTGTTCAGATGATTGCAAGATACTGAATCAAGTACAGATGAATTTGGTTGGTATAATATCATGCTTTAATAATTTTTCAGAACTTGAAACATTTTCATTTTCATATTCTCAGCCCTGATTACTGATATAGACAATATTTAGCCATCATCGGTTCATGATGATGGCTAATAAGGGTTCCGGTGATTGAGGTATACAATCATCAATTGAGGGTTAAACAATGGCATCAAATTTCAGAATAACTGCACATCAAAGCAAAGCTAACCTGTATCTTGAGCTGATGGGTGAATTTGACGGATCTTCAGCAACGGTATTGGTTAATGCTCTGAAAAAATACAGCAGTAAAAATAAAAATATCGTTATTAATACAAGCGGTCTTTATCTGATACATCCTTTTGGATTAGGTGTGCTTCAAAAAGAATGTATGGCTAATAAATCTTTACATGGATTGCGATTTATCGGCAAACACGGAAACATGATGGAACCTCATGAAGGCGATTCCTTCTGGTATTAGCAGCATCGGATGTTTTAAGATTTTTTTATAATTACTTCCCCTTCAGCGAACATCACTACCAATGTATAGGCAAACTGCATTGGGTTTTATATGAAAAGATTGAAGGGTTTGCATAAAAAATTCTTCTTCTCCCGCCAGTTAGAAATAGAAAAGCAAATACCGCAAAAATAAGCTCACATCAGCAGCTGAACTGAGTCACCACGCTGAAAATCGGTTACATTCGCAAAAAGTCGGCATACAGCCTTCAGGGGTCTAAGAAACTACGCAGAAGCTTGTCCATGAACTTAAAGTCCACCAGGTCGAACTTGAAATGCAAAACTTCGTTCGAAATGACAATACATAACCGAATTTATGAACTTTTGTGCTTAGCAGGAAACTGTTAATTTGTTTTGAATGAAAGGTACTTAATATTTTTTTAATTATAGATTCCTTAAAACAGGAAAATCTCCCAGGCAAAATGAACCTATACACCTATTTACAAAATAGATAATTATAGCCAAAGTAAACAGCGTATTACAATTAAGTAATAACATGAACGCAACATATTTACGAAGTACAATCGGTGAAATGCCATGTATTGCAACAAACCATTTAATGAGAAACAGGAAAAATGCTATGAAATCAAGCATAAAAAATAACGCAGGAGGCAAGATGTGCCATGCGGGATATAAGATCAAAGAAGTCGCCGGGATAACGGAAAGGAGCATGCCGATATGAACGTACTTCTTATTTACCCAAAATTTCCGGATACCTTTTGGTCTTTTACTTTCGCTTTAAGTTTTATCGGAAAAAAAGCCGCCTTCCCTCCGCTTGGCCTGCTTACCGTAGCATCCCTTTTGCCGGACAAATGGTCCAAACGCCTTGTGGACGTAAATGTGGACAGTCTTAAGGATAAAGACCTTCTATGGGCGGATATGGTCTTTATCGGAGGCATGGCGGTTCAGCGGGAATCTGCGAAACAAATCATCGCCCGCTGTAAAGCTTTGAACTTAAAAGTAGTTGCCGGAGGGCCGCTTTTTACTTCCGAACCTGATGAGTTTAAGGAAGTGGACCATCTTGTTCTTGACGAAGCGGAATTGACATTTCCCGCTTTTTTGTCTGATTTGCAAAACGGACAACCGAAAAAAATTTACAGGGCGTCGGGTTTTTGCGATCTTTGCGATACCCCGGCTCCATCATGGGATTTGATAAAAACGAAACGATATGCATCCATGAGCATTCAGTTTTCAAGAGGATGTCCTTTTAACTGTGAATTCTGTAATGTTACGACTCTGTTCGGTCACCGTTCGCGCTTAAAAACACCTCAGCAAATCATCTCTGAACTGGATCTTATTTATACTTTAGGCTGGCGCGGCAGCATATTTTTTGTTGATGACAATTTTATCGGAAACAAAGGTTATCTTAAGACTCATTTGCTGCCTGCCCTTATCGAATGGCGCAAAGATAAAAAAGGATGTGTTTTTTTTACGGAAGCTTCTATCAATCTCGCCGATGACCCTGAGCTGCTTGATCTGATGGTTAAGGCCGGATTCGATGCTGTTTTTATCGGCATCGAATCACCGGATGAAGCCAGTTTAACGGAGTGTCATAAAACCCAGAATAAAAACCGGGATCTTCTTGAAAGTGTGGCGATTATCCACCGTTCCGGATTGCAGGTGATGGGCGGTTTTATAGTGGGTTTTGATAACGACATGCCTTCTATTTTTCAGAAGCAGATCGATTTCATTCAGAAAAGCGGAATCGCTACCGCAATGGTTGGAATGCTGCAGGCCATTCCCGGAACACGTCTCTTTAAGCGGCTTCAAGGAGAAAGCCGGGTGGTCGATACTTTTTCCGGAGACAATGTTAATGGAACAACCAATATAATTCCCCGAATGGGTATGGACAAGCTTTTGGACGGGTATCAATCGATTATGAAACAGATTTATTCTCCTAAATATTACTACCGGCGGGTCAGAACTTTATTGAAGGAACTGAAGACACCTGAAATCAAACAGCCGATAAATTTTCAGCGGTTCCTTTCATTCTTTCGATCCGCTTTCCGGCTCGGGGTTTTGGGTAAGGAACGTTTTCAATACTGGAAACTTATAATCTGGACACTGATTCGAAAACCCAGGCAACTGCCGACTGCCATCACGCTTTCAATATATGGGCATCATTACCGTAAAATATGCGAGTTATATATTCTTTAAACCGGGCGAAAATTTTAACCGCAGGAATACATTTAGTATTTTGATGATAGCGCTATGCTTCACTGCGTGCAAAATTTGAGCCCAATGCAAAAGATCGGCCTAAATGGGACATTTTGAAACTGGCTTTTTAAATTCAAATAAAATCCCAACGGAAAGGAAAGATAATGGCCAAACAAACACGTGCCAGCCACCCGATATACAGCCTTTTACCTATAGAAATCGAAGGATTCGATTCCCTGGTTGAGCTTGCTCTGGATATGCGCTCGTCGTGGAATCATGCCACCGATGAAATTTGGCGGCAGCTTAATTCCGAACTTTGGAATCTGACGCATAATCCCTGGGTTGTCTTGCAGACAGTCTCGCGGGATCAGCTCGAGCGTGTACTGACCGATCATGAATTCCGCAAGAACATTGATGATCTGCTGTTAGGCAAGCATCAGGCGGAGAAAGCGCAGGCGTGGTTTCAGCAATATCATCCTCAGGCTCCTCTGACCTGTGCCGCATATTTCAGCATGGAATTCATGTTGAGCGAAGCACTTCCCATCTATTCAGGCGGTCTTGGCAATGTAGCCGGTGATCAGCTCAAGGCTGCCGACGACCTGGGCGTACCGGTAGTCGGACTATGTCTGCTATACCAGCAAGGCTATTTTCGCCAGATGATCGACAAAAACGGGAACCAACAGGCACTCTTCCCGTATAATGATCCGGGGCAGCTGCCGATCACCCCTTTGCGCCAGGAAAACGGCGACTGGTTGCGCCTGGAGATCTCTCTGCCAGGTTATTCGGTCTGGTTGCGAGCCTGGCAGGTTCAGGTAGGCAGAGTAAAGCTTTACCTGCTGGACAGCAATGATGCGGCGAACTTTCCGGTGCATCGGGGAATTACCAGCGAGTTGTACGGAAGCGGGCCGGAGCTGCGTCTCAAGCAGGAACTGCTGCTCGGCATCGGTGGATGGCGACTGCTTGAAGCACTTGGCATCCATCCTGAAGTCTGCCATCTGAATGAAGGGCATGCAGCCTTTGCAGTGCTGGAACGCGCCCGCAGTTTCATGCAAGAAACCGGTCAGCCATTCGAAGTAGCGTTGGCTGCGACACGGGCGGGGAACCTGTTTACAACCCACACGGCGGTTACCGCAGGTTTTGACCGTTTCGCTCCTTCTCTTATTGATCAATACCTTGGTGGTTATGCCAAGCAGAGGCTTAACATAACACTTCATGATTTGCTGGCCCTGGGCCGTCAGAATCCGAATGATTCTTCGGAAAGCTTTAACATGGCTTATCTGGCAATCCGGGGCAGCGGAGCGGTTAATGGCGTAAGTCGCTTGCATGGGAAAGTCAGCCGGCATCTTTTTGAACTCCTTTTTCCCCACTGGCCATTGGACGAAGTACCCGTTGGTCACGTTACTAATGGAGTTCATATGCCAAGCTGGGACTCAGTGGCAGCCGATGAACTTTGGACAAATGTTTGCAGTAAAGACCGGTGGCTTGGAACAACGGAAACCCTGGAGCAGGATATTCGCAGCATATCCGACTCCAAACTTTGGCAATTTCGCATCGACGCCGGAAAGTCTCTTGTTGAATACGCGCGCGAGCGATTTTCCAGGCAGCTGGACGCCTCCGGCGCGCCTGTAGATGCGGTTGAAGGTGCGAAGTATTTGTTTGATCCCAACGCATTGACACTGGGCTTTGCACGGCGCTTTACAACTTACAAGAGGCCAAACCTGCTGTTACACGACCCGGATCGGCTGCTTCGTCTGTTAAGCAACCCTAAGCGGCCGGTGCAACTCGTCATCGCCGGCAAGGCCCACCCGGAGGACCTGGCTGGGCAGGCTTTGATCCATGAATGGATTAATTTTATCCGCCAACCGGAGGCCTGGCCGCACATTGTTTTTTTGAGCGATTACGACATGCTGTTAACGGAACATCTGGTGCAGGGGGTGGACGTCTGGATCAACACTCCACGGCGACCCTGGGAGGCTTGCGGAACAAGCGGCATGAAGGTGCTCGTAAACGGAGGCATCAATCTCTCGGAATTGGATGGCTGGTGGGCGGAAGCATACACACCTGAAGTAGGGTGGGCGTTGGGGGACGGCCTGGAACATGGTGACGATCCGGCCTGGGACGCTGCCGAAGCCGACGCCCTTTATGATCTGCTGGAGCAGGAGGTTATCCCCGAGTTTTATACCCGTGATAAGAATGGCATACCCGGCGCATGGGTCGCGCGGATGCGGGAAAGCATGGCGCAGTTGACACCGCGTTTCTCCGCCAACCGCACGGTACGCGAATATACCGAACAGCACTACCTCCCGGCGGCTTTAGCCTATATGAAACGTGCTGCCAATAAGGGTGCGGTGGCTGTGCAGATAGTTAATTGGCGCAAAGAGATGGAGAAACTATGGCCAACATTGCGTTTCGGCGAAATGAAGGTTCAAACAGAAGACAAGCAGCACGTATATGAAGTTCAGGTCTATCTGAATGACATAAATCAGGATGCGGTACGAGTCGAGCTTTATGCAGACGGAATAAACGGCGACGCGCCGGTAAGGCAGGAGATGAAACCGCTTCGCCAACTGGCAGGCTCTTTGGGTGGTCATATTTATGGTGCTGTCGTGTCTGACGACCGCCCTGCGACAGACTATACAGCAAGACTGATACCCTACTATGAAGGAGTTGAGGTTCCCCTGGAAGCCGCTAAAATCTTGTGGCAGCGATGATCCGATCAACGGATGGAAAGAAGATGAATAAAATAACAATGCCGAAAGAATCATTAATTAAAACGGCTAACCCACTAATCCTGACAATTAATGGCGGCTCATCCAGCATCAAGTTTGCGCTATTTGAAGCCGGCGACCCGCTTAAAAGAATTCTGGAAGGTACAATTGAGCGCATTGGACTGTCGAATGCCACATTTCGGGTGAAAAGCTCAAACCAGGCAGACAACTTTTCGCGGTTAATAGCAGCGCCGGATCACACTGCGGCAGTGGGAGTTCTTATGGATTGGATCGAACAGCACAGCGGGCTTGATACATTAACCGCGGTTGGGCATCGCGTGGTTCATGGAGGGCCGAAGTATAGTAAGCCGCAACGTATCACTAGTGAAATGGTTGAAGAACTTCAGCGGCTTAGCCCATTCGATCCTGAGCATCTGCCAGAGGAAATCCTGTTGACCGGGGCATTTCATCGCCGGTTTCCCGATCTGCACCAAGTGGCGTGTTTTGACACGGCTTTTCACCATAACTTGCCGCGCGTGGCCAGATTATTACCGATTCCGCGTCGCTATGAAGAACAAGGTGTGAGGCGATATGGATTCCACGGGTTATCATATGCGTTTCTGATGGGAGAACTGGCCCGTTTGGCCGGAAAAGAATCTGCACAGGGCCGGATCATTCTTGCCCACCTCGGCAATGGCGCTAGCCTGGCTGCGGTGCATGACGGCAAATCTATAGACACAAGTATGAGCTTCACCCCAGCAGCCGGTGTGCCGATGAGCACCCGTTCCGGTGATATCGATCCCGGACTGCTCTGGTATCTAGCGCGAACTGAAAAAATGAGCGCCAAGCAATTTAATAAGATGGTCAACTTTCAGTCCGGGCTACTCGGTGTGTCAGAGACCAGTTCCGACATGCATGACTTGCTCGAACTTGAAAAACAGGATGATCGGGCGGCTGAAGCGGTAGCATTGTTTTGCTATCAGATTAAGAAATGTATCGGCGCATTCGCGGCGGCATTGGGCGGACTTGATACGATAGTGTTTGCAGGCGGCATCGGAGAAAATGCTCCCATAGTCCGTGCCAGAATTTGCGATGGGTTAGAATTTCTTGGAATAGAACTCAAAGAAAAGCGTAATGTAGCAAATGCGGGCGTGATTTCCGCAACGACCAGCCGGGTTGCGATCCGCGTCATTCATACTGACGAAGAACTCATGATCGCGCGCTCGGTGTGCCACGCACTCGGACTTGGCATGGCTAATGAAAAAAGGAAATTCGAAAATGCGACGAAATAAATCTTTAAAACGGATTCGTTTTCGGCGGATGGAACGCTGCCAGGAAATGAAGGAACAGAAATGACTACTCGGAGCCACAAAGCCACAACAAAAGGAGCTTTATAATGAACCATACAGATGGGGGGTCTATGATGAACCATTCAGACGGATGGATGAGTGGATGGATGGGTGGATGGTCGGGCGGAGAAATGTGGATTTGGACAGTGATCGGCGTACTGGTGGTGATCTTGCTGGTCGTCGTGATTATCAAGCTGTCCAAGAAATAATCGTGAGTTCACAACTCCCTGTGAAGTGAACTGTTAACCATGAAAGGAAACATATGTTGATCAAATTACCTACCGACAAAACCGTGAGTGAAACTGCGGCTGACTTGAAGGCCGCCGTCCAGTCCAATCACTTTGGCGTCATGCAGGTTCACAACCTCAAAGAGACCATGGCGAAAAAGGGGGTGGATTTTCCCCGTGAATGTTTGATTTTCGAGGTCTGCCAGCCGCAACAAGCGAAGAAGGTTCTCGACCAAAACATGAGCATCTCCACCGCACTGCCATGCCGGATCTCCATTTACGAGGAGGGCGGTAAAACCATGCTGGCTACATTGAAGCCAACAACGCTGCTGGCGATGTTCAACACGCCGCAACTTGAAGGTGTGGCGCAGGAAGTGGAGGACACGATTGTTAAAATCATGAAGGAAGCGGCGAGTGAAATCAGTTGAAAGAACCGCTTACGAAATTCGAAATTCAAACGAGCGAAGAGCAAGAGATGTCGCTTGATGGGACAGCGGCGGTGGGCATTTCCTTAGTAGCAACCAGCGCTACTGTGCATAAACTCAAACCGTAATCATGCGATGCGGATGCACTGCATCACTAACCAACAGGAGATTCTTATATGAAAGGCATAATTTCAGTTATCGGCGGTATCGGACTGCTGCTTGCAATGATGACCATACAGTCCTGCTCATCCACGCAGGCAGGTCCAAACGGAGGCGACGTGGTGATGTTAAATAACGGCAAGGCGAAAGCCGAAATCGTTGCCAACGCTGACACTGGCGAGGTGATGGTCCACACCTGGGACCAGAACCTTAAAAAAAGTCAGCCCATTGAAAATAAACCCCTGATGATCGGAAGCGGCGATCAAACGATCGAGCTTCAACCCCAGCCGACAGCCAGTGACCCGCCCGGTTTCTGCAGCCGGTTTTACGGCCAGACGGATTGGTTACGAGGAGGTCAGGTGCATCACGGTTGGATCGGTAACGGCGCGGACCAGAGCCGACAAGAGTTCAATTGGAACAATTGTTGGATGGGCGGTAAAACCAATGGTTCGATGTGGAAGGAAATGGGTGAACATCGCCGTGGAATGATGGGACATGGCCCGGGCGGTGGGATGGGACAACAATAACCTGAGATGGAGGACTAATTATGGCCAAAGATCCCATCTGCGGCATGACGGTGGATGAAGCGTCCGCGCTGCATATCGAGCGCGACGGAAAAACATTCTACTTTTGCAGCGACTCCTGTCGGCAGAAGTTTCTGTCAACGCCCGCGACCGCTAAGCCCGAGGCTAAACCCGAATCCAAGCCAGAAGCCAAGCCGCCGGGTAAGTCTATCCACACCTGTCCGATGCACCCTGAGATCGAGCAGGATCATCCCGGCGAATGCCCAAAGTGTGGTATGGCGCTGGAGTCAAAAACGGTGAAAGCAGGCACGGATGATGAAGAGAATGCTGAACTGCGAGACATGACCAGGCGCTTTTGGATCGGCGCCGCACTGGCGGTGCCGGTGTTTGTCCTGGCAATGGCACACTTGATCCCGGCGTTGGGCAGGCAACCATGGGTAAAGGGCGAAGTTTCGCGGTGGATTCAATTTGCGCTTACCACCCCCGTGGTCTTGTGGGCTGGCTGGCCGTTTTTTAAACGTGGCGGGCGTTCCATCATGACCCTTAACCTGAACATGTTCACGCTGATCAGCATCGGCGTTGGTGCAGCCTTTGTCTTTAGCGCCGTGGCGATGCTCATGCCCGACCTGTTCCCAAGAACAATGCTGCATGAAGGCAAGGTCGATATTTACTTTGAGGCCGCCGGGATGGTCACGGTGCTAGTGCTCCTCGGCCAGGTGCTCGAACTTCGGGCCCGCAGCCGGACAGGCAGTGCCATCAAAGCTTTGCTGAACCTCGCGCCGCCCACGGCGCGACAAGTCGCACCCGGAGGCGATAATGAAGTCCCGCTCGAACAAGTGAAGGTCGGTGACTGGTTGCACGTGGTTCCCGGTGACAAGGTGCCCGTGGATGGCGAGGTGGTTGAAGGCCATTCCAGCGTGGAAGAGTCGATGGTCACCGGTGAACCGCTCCCGGTGGAAAAGAACGTCGGCGACAAAGTGACGGGCGGCACTGTTAATGGTTCCGGCAGTTTTGTCATGCGTGCCGAACGGATCGGTAACGATACTTTGCTCGGCCAGATCGTGAACATGGTGGCCCAGGCTCAGCGCAGCCGGGCGCCCATCCAGGGTCTCGCCGACAAGGTCGCGGGGATCTTCGTACCGGCAGTGTTGGCAGTGTCGGTGCTTACCTTCATCCTCTGGATGTGGCTGGGGCCGGAGCCAAAGCTCGCGCACGCCATTGTCAACGCCGTAGCGGTACTCATCATTGCCTGCCCCTGCGCCCTCGGCTTGGCAACCCCCATGTCCATAATGGTTGGTGTGGGACGCGGCGCTCAGGAAGGCGTGCTCGTGAAAAACGCCGAGGCGCTCGAACGATTGGAAAAAATCACCTCGCTCGTCGTGGACAAGACAGGTACGCTCACAGAAGGCAAACCCAGGCTCATGGATGTCCTGCCCAACGACGGTTTTGATGCGAAGGAATTACTGCATATGGCCTCCTCTCTGGAGCAGAACAGCGAACATCCGCTCGCGGCAGCGATTGTGCGGGGGGCCAGGGAACAAGACATCGTTCTTGAGAATGTGAATGACTTCCGCTCGGTTACAGCGGGCGGTGTTGTCGGCACCGTTGCCGGTCGTGCGGTGATGATCGGCAAACCGGATTTCCTGCGGAACGAAAAGATCACCGGTTTGGAGCAACTGGAAGCCTCGGCCGTGAAGCTTCAGGAAGAAGGCAAGACCGCGATGTTTGTCGCCATTGATGGCAAACCGGCAGGAATCCTCACCGTAGCCGACCCGATCAAAGCCACCACTGCAGAAGCCATCAAGGATCTCCACGCGCTCGGGTTGGATATCGTCATGCTCACCGGCGACAACCGCCGCACAGCCGACGCTGTGGTCAAGCAACTCGGTCTTGACGCGGTGGAAGCCGAAATTGACCCTGCCGGAAAAGTCGCCCACGTCAAAAAGCTGCGTGCGGAGGGCAAACACGTTGCGATGGCCGGCGACGGTATCAACGACGCACCCGCCCTCAGTGAAGCGGATGTCGGAATTGCCATGGGCACCGGTACCGATGTGGCCATGCAAAGCGCGGGCATCACTCTCGTGAAAGGCGATCTTCGCGGCATTACCAAGGCCATCCGCCTGAGTCGAGCCACCATGGGGAACATCCGGCAGAATCTGATCTTCGCCTTTATCTACAACTCGCTGGGAATTCCGGTGGCGGCGGGGGTGCTTTACCCGTTCTTCGGCCTACTGCTCAGCCCCATCATTGCCGGCGCTGCAATGAGCTTAAGCTCCGTCTCGGTCATCAGCAACGCATTAAGGCTGCGGAAGGTGAAGCTGTGATTTAGTTGTGAAACATTAAAAAAATGAATCATGGTAATGAACATCAATAAAAAAAGGAAACAAAAAATGGATATGATTACGACGAAAGATGGAACGCAGATCTATTACAAGGACTGGGGCACAGGACAGCCTGTTGTATTCAGCCATGGCTGGCCCCTCAGTGCGGATAGCTGGGAGTCTCAGATGGTGTTTCTGGCCTCCAACGGCTATCGTTGTATTGCCCATGACCGTCGCGGCCATGGCCGATCGAGCCAGCCCTGGAGTGGTAACGAGATGGATACCTATGCCGATGACCTATCGGAGCTCATCGAAACGCTCGCCCTCAAGAGCGCCGTGCTAATCGGTTTTTCAGCGGGCGGTGGCGAGGTTACCCGCTATATAGGCCGCCATGGCACGAAACGGGTGGCCAAGGCCGCGCTGATTTCCGCCGTCCCGCCGCTGATGCTGAAAACGGCGGCCAATCCCGGTGGCTTGCCGATTGAGGTGTTCGACGGGATCCGGGCAGGCTCCATCGCCGACCGCTCGCAGTTTTACAAAGATCTCGCCAGTGGCCCGTTCTTCGGGGCAAACAGACCCGACGCCAAGGTCTCGCAGGGCATGATCGACTCGTTCTGGCTCCAGGGGATGCAGGCAGGTCACAAGAATACCTACGACTGCATCAAGGCGTTCTCCGAAACGGATTTTACCGAAGATCTCAAGAAGTTCGATGTGTCGACGCTAATTCTTCACGGCGATGACGACCAGATCGTGCCTATCGGCGCCGCGGCGCTTCGCTCGTCGAAGCTGGTAAAAAACGCGACCCTGAAGATCTACGCGGGCGCACCCCACGGCCTCGCATACACACACAAAGATCAGCTTAACGCCGATCTGCTGGCATTCCTTAAAATCTGAGGTCGCTTTGCCAGCGCGGAGGATAAACCATATGCCAAATGAGCCGACAAGCGCCGTCCGGGCCGCACTCCGGCCAACCAGGTTCTCACTGGCGGCGAACTACGATACGGAACTTGTTCCGAAGCTTGCTGCGTACCCGGTCGATGAAGTTTACGGCAAGTTTCCCACAGACGGTATCAGCGGTGGCCGCCCCCGCTACCTGGCGACACCGTTCACGGAAGCAGATCTGCGGTGTTACATTCGCCTGCCCGACCATCATGGCATTGCCTTCAATTACCTTTTAAACGGCGCCTGTTTCGGCAACAGGGAATGGACGCGTCCCTGGCAGAAACGAATGACAGCCCTGCTGACCAAACTGGACGGTTTGGGCGTGCGCCGGGTCACCGTATCCACCCCGTTTCTTCTGGAACTGGTCAAACGCCGTTTCCCCGAGTTCAAGGTAAGTGTCGGGATTTACGCCCAAGTGGATACGCCCCGGCGCGCCCGCTTCTGGGAAGATCTCGGGGCGGAGGCTATCGTTCTGGAGAGCTTCTCGATCAACCGGAATTTCTCCCGCCTTGCAGCTATCCGTCAGGCCGTCCGATGCGATCTGGAACTGATCGCGAATCACGTCTGCCTCATGAATTGTCCAATGCAAACCTATCATCAGAACGGTTTTGCACATGCGTCTGACGAGACAGACACACTCTTCATCGATTACTGCTTTATGCGCTGTTCCCGGCAGCGGCTGTCGGATCCGTCGCAATTCATCAAATCAACCTGGATTCGACCGGAGGACCTCGCTGTGTATGAAGCGATGGGATACACGTCCTTCAAGCTTCTGGAACGGGGAATTCCGTCTATGGAACTGCTGCGGCGCGTCAAAGCATACAGCGAGCGGCGGTTTGTCGGCAATCTGGCCGAACTGCTGCTGTCGTATGGCTTTAAAAATCCGGTTCACAAGGAATCGCACTGGACTCTGCGCCACTTCTGGAAGCCGCGGCAGGTGAATCCGCTGAGATTGAAACCGATGCTTGACTTAGCGCGCCTGCAAGGCTGGTTCTCGCCGCTGCAGGAGTGTCCGATCCGGGTGGATGCGCAGCAGATTCCGGAGAATTTCTTGGACGGTTTTCGGGGCCGCGACTGCGCCTCCATGGACTGCCAGGCTTGCGGCTATTGCGAGCGGGTTGCAGGCCAGGCAGTTTTGATTTCACCCGAGTACCGTACCGAGGTATTGAGAAAGTATGCGGACATGGACGATGCCATGGCAATGGGAGGGCTCTGGGGTGTCTGACTCACGCGCCACGACGATGGAGCTTCTGGACCGGCCGGACTGTGATCCGTCGCTGGCCGCCGCCAGTTACCGGTTCATGGAGACGGTCAATTATCGCTTCGGCGGCATCCGGTTGGTCCGGCGTTTTCTGGCCGCAGAAACTGCCGAGCGCCATGCCTGCACCCCACTGCGCATCCTCGATATCGGCTCGGGAAGCTGCGACATCCCGCTGGCAGTGATCCGGTGGGCGCGCGCTTACGGCATCCCCCTGCACTTCACCTGCCTGGAAATGGCCAGCCATGCAATTGACATTGCGCGCGGGCGGCTCGCCCGGGCGGGAAACCCGCCGGTGAAACTGCTTCAGGAAGACGCTTTCACCCACCAGCCCGTCGAACCGTACGATTATGCCGTGACCTCCATGTGCTTCCATCATTTCAGCAATGCACAGATCCTGATGCTGCTGCACAGGCTCCGCGATTTCGTGCGAAGCAGCATGCTGATAAACGATCTGCGTCGCTCGCAACTGGCGTCTCTGGCAGCAAGAATACTGCTGGTCGCCACCGCTGCGCCGGCAGGGGTCCGGCATGACGCCCTGCTCTCGATCCGGCGCGGCTTCAAAATCGATGAACTGAGAACCTTGTTGCGACAACTCGACAACGTCACGGTTTCCGTGGAGCCGGCCAGTTGGTTTCGGATCGCCGCTATCATCCGATTCAAACCAGGAGAAAACGTGTGAAATCCATCATCCTCAGAGGGCTGGGCACCGCCACCCCGCCATTTTATGTAACGCAGGAGGAGGCGTACGAATACTTCTTCACGCATTTCTCCCTGAAACCGGCCGAACGGGATCTGTATCGCCGTATTCTCCTGGACGGCAAAATCAAAGGCCGTTATCTGGGAATGGATACGAAGGCGGATGTCCTTGAAACCGATCCCGACCGTCTGTTGGCGCGCTTTCTCAAGTTTAGTCGCAGCACAGCCATTGCCGCCGCACGCCGCGCATTGGCGGAGGCCGGCGTAGAACCCGCCGATATATCCGGCTTGGTTGTCAACACCTGCACCGCTTACCTCTGCCCCGGACTCTCCTCGTATATCGCGGAAGATCTGGGGCTCAGGACATCGATTCGCTTCCTGGACTTGATGGGAATGCGGTGTGGTGCGGTGATTCCGAATCTTGAAGCTGCTGCCGCCATGCTGGTCCGAAGCGATGAAGGTCCGGTTCTCAGCCTTGCCGTGGAAATCTGTTCGGCCACCATTTTCCCCGGTCATGAGCCGGAACTGGTGGTGAGCAATTCCATTTTCGGTGATGGCGCCGCCGCCGCCGTTCTTGACCTGTCTAAGGAGAACGCTCAGGACGGACTGGTGAAAATGGTGGACTTTGCGGCAGGTCTTTGTCCCCGGTACCGCGAAGAGCTGCGTTACCGGACGGAAGGCGGCCGTCTGCGGAACCACCTGAGCAGGCGGGTACCGGTTATCGGAGCAAGCACCGTGATGGAGGTGGCCTCCGGGCTTCTGAACCGGCACGGCCTCTCCAGGAATGACATTGCCTGGTGGGCGGTCCATCCGGGAGGCACGGCGGTGTTGGCCCAAGTCGCCAAAAAACTGGAACTTGACGTCGAGGCTCTGCGCTTTTCATACAGCATTTTCAAGAACTACGGCAACATGTCGTCACCCTCCGTTCTGTTTGTCTTGCGGGAGATTCTGGACAGCGGCCGGCCACAACCCGGCCAAAAAGGGATGCTACTGGCATTCGGCGCCGGCTTCTCCGCTTTTGCGGAGCTTATTGAATTTTCGTCCGGTAGCCATCATAAACCGGAACCGCCGGAAACCAAGAAAAATGATGGGTGGCATGACGCTGAGTATTGGAAACCTGGCACAAAGATTGAAAATATAACAAAATGCTGAACAGGAAGCATCTGTCAAGACGGTTGATGTGGCAAAGCAAAAGTAGATCCGGTGAAGGTAGAAAAGCTTGTGGCAAAGAGACGATGGACTGATAAAACCTTGTGTATGCCTCTTTTTGCCTTATGCCTGCCTGTTATTATTGGTAGTTATAGTGAATTTTAGCGGCATCAACCGGGCGAGGGTTGAAATTTACCGGTACTTATCCGAGTTTCGCCATAAGCAAAACAACAAGCAGTTAATGGAACCCCGCAAGTAGCCGGATGGAGGCGATCCCGCGTCGGGTGCGCTTTGTCGTAGGCGAAAGCTTAAAATAAAGTAAGAAAGGAGAATACACATGCCAGAGTTCGGATCACCCTTTTCAGGGTTGGCAAACGAAAGGAAGCTCAAGGATGTGGAGCTTGTCAGAGCCATTCGTTTCATGGTGGCCGCAGAGTACGAAGCGATTCAGTTATATATGCAGCTTGCCGAGTCAACCGACAACAAACTCGCCGTGAAAGTGCTCAAGGACATAGCTGACGAGGAGCGTGTACACGCTGGAGAGTTTTTGAGATTGCTTCGCGTGCTTTCCCCCGATGAAGAAAAGTTTTATGCCGAGGGGGCAGAAGAAGTCGAAGAATTAATCAAGAAAATGAAGTAATGAATTTCCGGGAAAAACCGTTCAACAACCGCGTCCAGCGGATGGCTTTGCCTTGCTGTGCTTGGCCCGGCGCCGCTGAATCACAAGCCATTAGGCTTTTACGACACAATATAGGAGGAAAAAAGATGAACAATGACAAGATCAAAAGTGTATCTTCACATGTTTTACCAACTCTGCCTTACGCGGATAATGCGCTGTCCCCTGTAATCTCCGCAAATACTGTTAGCTTTCATTACGGCAAGCATCACAAGGGATATGTCGATAATCTGAACAAGTTGATATCAGGAACGGAGTTTGCGGACCTGCCGTTGGAGAAAATCATCACCATGACAGCCAGCAAAGCTGACAAGACCGCGATCTTCAATAATGCAGCGCAAACATGGAACCACACGTTTTACTGGCATAGCCTGAGTCCGAAGGGCGGTGGTGAGCCACCAGCAGTATTGAAGAAAAAGATAGAGATTTCTTTTGGCGCCTTGGATGCCTGCAAGAAGGAGTTGGCGACTGCGGCAATGGCTCAGTTTGGCAGCGGCTGGGTGTGGCTTGTGCTGGATGGCGACAAGCTTAAGGTGGTTAAAACCGGCAATGCAGATGTGCCAATAACCACCGGCATAAAACCGTTATTGACCATCGACGTATGGGAACACGCCTACTACCTGGATTACCAGAACCGACGCGCGGACTATGTCAATGCAGTGCTAGATAAACTAATTAATTGGAATTTCGCGACAGAGAACCTTGGATGACGGCAGTCTGAACGGTCGCGTGCTTTATCCTGGAACATGCAGGAGTTCTGATCGCTCTTTTCGGGATTGGCATGTGTTCGCAAGCGGCATCGGAGAGAATGCGCCCACGGTCCGCGCCCAGATTAGTAATGGGCTGAAATGCCTTGGAATCGAACTCGAAGAAAAGCGAAATAATTGCTGAGCGCCACTATGCCACGCTATGAACGGTAACTACGGTGGTTCTATGGCGCTCACTTTAAATGACAATGCTGCCTCAGCCGACGGCATAGAGTGCTCGGCGGTTGGCTGGTCTCAGCGCAACGAAAGGGGTGTTTTATGATGAACCATTAAAAAGCCCATTTCGCCAAACACGACAGACTTGTATCCAGTGAAAAATAACTATTAAAAAAAGGAGGACTGTGTAAAATGAACCGACAAAAGAAGTATAGTTTCGCATTAGTTGCAATCTGCATTATGTTGGTTGCGGGGGCCGCCACTGCGGTTGTCTCTGCGCAGCAGGGCAAGGTTGTCTCAAGCTATGGACCGACGAACCAGGACGTCACATTCGACCAGATTAAATCAGCGCGTATGGCCGTGAAAGCCGAGCGGGCTAAACAGCATGCGGAATTGCTGAACTCCCGTTATGATCTTTCAAAGAAGGTACACACCGAGGCTGTTATGTCTGGGGGAAAACATCTACCAGTTGGGCCGACAGCTAAACTTAAGGGCGTAACGTGGGAGCAGCTTGGCAAAATGACTCCCGAACAGATCAAAGGCAAGGGGGTTTTCCCATACAAACCACTCCCGTTTGCAGACCACGCCGAGGGGGGCATGCTCTTCCCGGAGATGATCACAAAAACACTGCCGCGGTTGGTACGCTTTGATTTGGATTTCGACCTGCCCGAGCATATCCTTCCGGATACGGCCCCTGGAATTTACCTGACCACCCGGCCCGATCTTGGTGATATAGCAAAAGGGCGTCTCATTACTATCGACAACTACTATGAGATTTTCAACGGAATACTGAACCCCAAGCAGCTTGAGGGCCTGCGCCTTCTTGTAACCCAGTTTCCGCAACAGCAATTTAATGCGACCGAAGACCGCCGGACCGACAGACCCAGCTTGGGTGTAACCTGTTTCGATTGCCATGCCAACGGCCATACCAACGGGGCCAACCATCTTGTCGGTGACATTCGGCCACAGGAATTCAGACACCGTATTGAAACGCCCACCTTGCGGGGAGTGAACATCCAGCAGTTATTCGGTTCGCAACGTGCTTTGAAGACAGTGGAGGATTTCACTGAGTTTGAACAGCGTGCTGCCTATTTTGATGGAGATATCTGTATGGCCGCCAAGAAAGGAGTTAACATTCTTGAAAGGGGCTCCCAGGTGCATTTCATGGCCGAATTCCTGGCGATCCTGGATTTTCCACCAGCGTCCAAGCTCAATATCTACGGCAAACTCGACCGCTCCTTGGCTAGTCCGGACGAACTGCGCGGTGAGACTCTTTTTAACGGGAAGGCTCAGTGCTCCGCATGCCATCCTTCCCCCTACTACACCGACAACACCATGCATAATCTTCGGGCTGAACGTTTTTACAAGCAGGAGGTAGCAAATGGAATGATGATGGCACATGACGGACCCATCAAAACCTTTCCCTTGAGAGGCATCAAGGATTCCCCGCCCTATCTGCATGACGGCCGATGCTTCACACTTGAAGATACAGTTGAATACTTCAACCTTGTGCAACAACTCCAATTGACCGCCAAGGAAAAGCAGGACCTCGTTGCCTTCTTAATGTCTTTGTAGGACTGGTTTCCGCTTGGCTGAAATGATGGGTGTTGTACGTCATGATTCTAAGGGGGCCTATCTCCAAAAAGGGGGGTTTACGTATCTTTTCAGTTGTTAGACCTGACTACAGAGTCAACCGGGCGCGCGGTGTAAGTGGAGAGGAGTTGTGTGAAACTCAAGGACCGGGCGCCCGGTTACCCTATTCAATGAGTTCAATGTAAAGATAAAGATAAAAAGAGTTGCAAGGAGGTCTCATGAAAAGCAAAGAAAATATTATTGAAAGAAGAACCGCCATGAAAAACTTAATTAAAATGGTTTTTGTCATTTTGTCAATAGTTATTTGCTCAAATAATTCTTATGCACAAGAGTGGGAATACCCGGTTATTAAAGGATATGGCCCTGTTCATCTATTACCGGATGCAGCCGTACAGCCGGATAAATCTATTGACTATAAAATTCTATTCGACATTACAAAAGCAGCAGATAATAAAGTTAAGATAAATCAGGGACTAGACCATATAGCACGTTTGATCAATGTATTTGCTTCCGCAGGTATGATGCCAAACAAGATGAAACTTGTGGCGGTTATTCATGGCGCCTCTGCCCCCTATTGTTTTGAAAAATGATATTTTCAAATCGAAATATGGAGTAGATAATCCTAATATCAAATTTGGCCTATTGACTTAGCTGACCCAATTATTTATAATAAACATCATGAGCAGCAATATTGGGGTTAAGCCAAATTATGGGGAAATGAGTTGGTTGATTTTCCAGGAAGACTTTCAGAGTGAAGATGACTGTTATGCCTGGCTGCTCAAAACTCGCTGGCCAGAAGGATTTATTTGTCCTAAATG
>NZ_JBAMMY010000165.1:0-4194 GCF_051233685.1 Desulfobacterium sp. N47 | reverse complement strand
AAAGTTGACGTAAGTGCTTGAAATACTTGGTATATAAATTGCAATGCATTTTACATGCCATCTTTTTATGTTTTGTGAAAAAATATCGCAAAATTTTAAAACCATGTTTGAACGGCTTCAAAAACAGTGAAACTTTAGCTTTAAATTAATATCGGATTACACTCCTAAGGGCGATCAGCCCAATGCGATTGAGTCTCTTGTTTCAGGTGTATTGTCGGAAAAGAAGCATCAGGTGCTTCTGGGCGTTACAGGTTCCGGAAAAACATTTACAATGGCAAATGTTATTGAAAAAACCGGCAAACCTGCTCTTGTTATTGCACCTAATAAAACATTGGCGGCTCAATTATACAGCGAGTTTAAATTACTGTTTCCGGAAAATGCAGTTGAATATTTCGTAAGCTATTACGATTACTACCAGCCTGAAGCCTATATTCCTTCAAGTGATACCTATATCCAGAAAGACTCGTCCATTAATGACATGATAGACAAATTAAGGCACTCTGCAACACGCTCGGTTCTCAGCAGAAGAGATGTGATAATTATTGCAAGTGTATCATGCATATTCGGACTTGGCGCTCCCGAAGATTATCTTTCCATGAGAGTTCATGTTGAAAAAAATATGGAACTTGACAGGGATAAATTTTTAAAAAACCTTGTAGAGATGCAATATGAACGCAATGATTATGACTTTTTCAGGGGAAGCTTCAGAGTAAGAGGCGACAGAGTGGAAATATTTCCTGCCTACGAAGAAGACAAAGCAATCCGGATAAATTTTTTCGGCGATGAAGTTGAAGACATCGCAGAAATTGATCCTCTTAAAGGATCGATTTTAAACAGTTTGAACAGTGCAACCATATTCCCAGCCAGTCATTATGTTACGCAGAAAATGACTCTTAAAAGGGCTGTGGACAGCATTCTGATTGAACTTAAGGAAAGGATAGAGTTCTTCAGAAATGAAAAAAAATATATTGAAACCCAGCGTATAGAAGAAAGAACTCATTTTGATGTCGAGATGATGCAGGAAATCGGATACTGCAATGGGATAGAAAACTACTCACGGCATTTAACGGGAAGATCCCCCGGAGAAGCCCCCCCTACCCTTCTGGATTATTTTCCCAAAGATTACCTGCTGTTTATAGACGAAAGCCATATAACTGTTCCTCAACTGCATGGAATGTATAAAGGCGACAGATCAAGAAAAGAGACGCTTGTTAATTTCGGGTTCAGACTTCCGTCCGCTCTTGACAACAGGCCTCTCAGATTTGATGAATTTGAAACAAGGACTTCTCAGGTAATATATGCATCTGCCACTCCGGCAGATTTTGAGCTTGAAAAGGCTAAAGGCTCGGTTGCAGAGCTTATCGTAAGGCCAACAGGGCTTTTAGATCCTGCCATCCATTTAAAAAGTGCCAAAAATCAGGTGGACGATCTTTTTGAAGAGATTCTTGCCCGGATACAAAAGAATGAAAGAGTGCTGGTAACCACTTTAACCAAGCGCATGGCTGAAGATCTGACTGAATACTATTCGGATTTGGATATAAAAGTAAGCTATCTCCATTCGGACATCGGAACGTTTGAAAGAATGCAGATTATCAACGATCTTCGAAAAGGCGTATTTGATGTTATTATAGGTATTAATCTTTTAAGAGAAGGGCTGGATATTCCGGAAGTTTCTCTTGTTGCTATACTGGATGCCGACAAAGAAGGTTTTCTTCGTTCAGCAAGATCGCTGATACAAACCTGCGGGCGTGCGGCAAGGAATTTAAATGGTAGTATAATAATGTATAGCGATGTTTTAACCAATTCAATGAAACAGGCTATTGATGAAACAAACAGACGCAGAAAAATTCAGAAAGCATTTAATAAAAAACACGGCATAACTCCGGTAAGCATTGAAAAAGCCATTACGCCTTTGTTTGAATATGCATCCGCATCAGATAAATTTGCAGCTGATAAAGTATCGGAAGTGATTTCAAAGTACGAATCTACAAACAATATAGATGAAATTATATCAAACCTTGAAAAAGAAATGAAAAAAGCGGCTCAGGAACTTGATTTTGAAAAGGCTGCCGAATTAAGGGATAATATCAGTGCTATAAAGAAAAAAATGGTTTTTGAGTATTGATAAATTATGTCAGATATTTTAGCAGAAAAATTATCAGGTGTTACTTCAAGCCCAGGCGTTTATCTGATGAAAGATGCCGGTGGAGAAATAATTTATGTGGGAAAAGCCCTGAATTTAAAAAAGAGGCTTTCTTCGTATTTTATTTCTTCCGAGTCAAACACTCAGCAGCAAATGAATTTGAAAACAGGCGTTCTGATAAAAAAAATAGTTTCCTTTGAAACCATAATTACAGGAACTGAAAAAGAAGCGCTGATTCTTGAATCAAACCTTATCAAAAAATATAAACCCAGATATAATGTAATTTTAAAAGATGACAAACGTTACCCATCATTAAGACTTGATATTAAAAGCAAGTATCCGAACCTTAAAGTGATCAGAATACCGAAAAATGATAAAGCGATGTATTTCGGCCCGTTTTCTTCCGCCGGTGCGGTTCGTCAGACCTTAAAACTTATTCATAAGACTTTTAAACTCAGAAAATGCACAACCGGCGCTTTTAGAAAAAGAACCCGTCCGTGTTTAAATTATCAGATGGGAATGTGTTTTGGCCCATGTTGTAACGAAATAGATCAATCAATGTATGAAGAAGCTGTAAAGGAAGTAATTCTTTTTTTAAAAGGAAGAACTCCGGCTCTTATTAAAGAAATAAAAGATAAAATGCAAAAAGCCTCACAGGCGCAGGATTATGAACTTGCCGCAGCTTACCGGGACAAAATGTATTCCATTCGGCAAACTCTTGAAAAACAGGTAGCAGTCACTGCCGATTTTATGGATAAAGATGTTTTTGCAGTAATCGGAGATAATGAGCATTCGGTAATCACCCTTCTGACTGTTCGCAGCGGTTACCTGCAGGGAACAAGGCACTTTGGCTTTAAAGCAACCATCTCATCCGATTCGGAGATGTTGGGAGGATTTATAAGGCAATATTATGAAAAAACAAATATAATCCCTCATGAAGTAATAGTTTCCACAGCAATGGAAGATACGCCTTTAATAGAAGAATGGTTAACCGATATCAAGGGAGAAAAAGTCAGAATATATGAGCCGAAAAAAGGTGAACGCTTTGAACTTGTAAAAATGGCGATACAAAATGCAGAAAATGAGCTTAACGAAATAATATCTTCTATCACATCATCAACCGATCTTTTGTCCCGGCTTCAGAAGCGGCTCGGGATGGATAGAATGCCGGTAAGAATAGAGTGCTTTGACAACTCAAATATTTCCGGCAAAAATCCGGTATCAGCTATGGTAGTATTCGAAAACGCAAAACCTGCTAAGTCATTATACAGGAAATATTCTATAAAAACAGTTCCGGAGCATAATGACTACGCTTACATGGCTGAAGCACTTACCAGGCGATTTAGGATTAACAAAGAAAAAGAGATAACATACCCCGATCTGCTTATGATAGATGGCGGTAAGGGACATATAAATATAGTTTACAATATATTAAACGAAATGAATTTGACCGGTAAATTTGAGCTTATAGGGATTGCAAAAAAAGATGAAGCCAGAGGCGAGCTGGAAGATAAAATATATCAGCCCGGCAGATCCAATCCTGTTAACTTTACAAGAGAAAGAGACCTGCTTTTTTTTCTGGAAAGAATAAGGGATGAGACGCATCGTTTTGCAATATCGTTTCATAGAAAGCAAATCCGAAAAAAATCGATTCACTCCGCCCTTGATGACGTGAATGGAATCGGCAAAAAGAAAAAAGAAATGCTTTTAAAACATTTTGGAAGCATAAAAAAAATCCGGGCGGCAACGCCGGAAGAATTAAGCTCTTTGCCGGGTATAACCGTTGAAATCGCAAATGCCATAAAAGAAGTGCTCAAGATTGAAGAATCATGACCCTGGCCTGCGTATATTATTTGTGATTCTGCCATTATTATGTTTGCATTCATAATTTAGCCAATCTATAATATAAATTGAATAGAGCACCAGAAGAAAGTCAAGTAAAAAAGCTGCCCATTTTTAGGTAAAACTACCCCCTTACGACCAACGCCGTTTTTTAAAATTTGAATATACCGGGCTTAGCAGTTGCACTTTTAGATATTCACATTTCGGCA